>JABFRG010000244.1 GCA_013141295.1 Polyangiaceae bacterium | reverse complement strand
GCCATCGCCGGCGTCGCGGTGCTCTCACGCGAGGGAAAAGCCCTCTACCGCTGGCCCCTCGGTACCCTCGAAACGCGGATTCGAAAACTGATGGTCATCGGCGCAGGCCCGACGCTCCCCGATACCGAGGCCCCCATCGCCAAGGCGCCGGTGCAGGGAACGCTGCTGATCGCCGGCAGCCCCGCCGCGGGCACGCCCATGGTGGCCTGCCCGGAGCCCAAGATGTATTACACCGGCGCGCATCCTTGTGCGGGCCAGGTCGGCTCGTACCAGGCGAAGACCGACGCCAACGGCGGATTCCGCTTCGAGGACGTGCTTCGAGGCGAGTACGGCTTCAGCTACAAGGACAAGAAAGGCTGGGTCCTCATGGGCGCACCGTGCTGCTCGCAACTGCAGAACGGCGAGACCGTGGACGTCGGCGAGCTCCGTTCCAGGGGTGCGCCCTGAAGGTGCTTTGAGCGCGCGGAACGTGCGGCTACCCTGGCCGGCGTGAACAACGCCATCTATGGGGATCTCGTGGCCTGGTACGATCTGCTCGATCCGTGTGCCGATCACGCGGACGAGGTGGGGGCGTTTCGCAAGGCCCTGCTGGGCGCCCTCGGGACGGGTCCTGAGCCCGGGCAGGCCACCCGCCCCACACTCCTCGAGCTCGGCGCTGGCGCCGGCAACAACGCCTTTCACCTGAAGAGCGTATTCCAGTGCACGCTCTCCGATCTCTCGGAGCCGATGCTCGGCCTCAGTCGCGCGCAGAACCCCAGCTGCGAGCACGTGGCGGGCGACATGCGCACGCTGCGCCTCGGGCGCACCTTCGATGCGGTGGTGGTCCACGACGCCATCGCGTACATGCAAACCGAGGCCGATCTGCGGGCGGCGGTGGATACGGCGTTCCTGCACACGCGCCCGGGCGGCGCGGCCATCTTCGCGCCGGACTGCACCCGCGAGACGTTCGAGGAGCAATCGCAGCTCCACGAGGGCAACGACGGCGATCGATCGCTCCGCTGCCTCGAGTGGATGTGGGATCCCGATCCCGGCGATACGACCTACACCGTCGAGTATGCGTTCTTGCTCCGGCGCGGCACCGAGATGAAGGCGGTCCACGATCGCCACGTGGAAGGCCTCTTTCCCAAGGCCACCTGGGAGCAGATCCTTCGCGATGCCGGGTTCACGGTGGAGACCATTCGACGTCCGCTGGGCGACGCGGAGCACATCGACGCATTCGCCGACGAGGTCTTTCTGGCGCGCCGTCCGGAACCGTAAGCGCGTGTGCGACAAACGCCGCGCGCTTTCCGTGGATGGCAGGGGCGGTCGACCTTGCTACCCTGATTCGATGCGCGCTCGTCATGTGGTCGCCGTGGTCGTGTGCACGCTCGCCGGGTTCGTGGGATGCAGCTCGGATCCAGCGGCTTCCTCCTCAAGTGGTGGTGCTTCCTCCAGCGGCGCGGCATCGTCCAGCGGCGGCCCGGTGGGCACCGGCATCGAGGGCGACGTCGTCACCTACGGCGCGCCCCACGAAGGCGGCGAGTTCCACCTGGGTCCGGTGGACTGGGAAGAGACCCAGTGGCACAACGGCTGCGCGCCAGGCACCAAGTACTCGAGCGCTGCGCGGGCCGCCGAAGGGCAGCTACTGGCCGGGCTCTGGCAGGGCATTCCCGACGTCACCAACTACTGCGACGCGTGCATCTACGTGAAGACCGCCAAGGGCAAATCGGCGGTCTTGCGCGTCGTCACCTACGGCGACACCACGCCCAACAGCATCGATGTGAGCCCGCAGGCCTTCTCGATCCTCGACACCGGCGAGTACCCGCGGAGCATGACCTGGCAGTTTGCCAAGTGCCCCGACACCGGGAAGATGTTCTACGAGTTCCAGACCGGCGCCAGCGAGTGGTGGACCAGCTTCTGGCTGCGCAACGCGCGGAGCCCCATCGCCAAGGTCGAAGTGCAGAGCCCCAATCACGCCGACTGGACCCCGCTCGAGCGCAGCGGCGACGGCACCCTCAACGACGCCAAGGGGTTCGGCAAGGGCGCATTCTCGCTCCGCATCACCACCCTCGACGGCAAGACCATGATCGACAAGTTCGAGTGGCCCGCCGCCGGTCTCGCCGGGCAAACCCTCACCAGCGCCGGCAACACCCCGTAGGGTATCGCCGGCACGAGAGCCACACTGCCGTCGCCGCTCCGCGCGAGACCTTCGTGCGCGGTCTCGAGTCGTCCGGAATCCCCTCGATCATCGGGCGCGTACCCACCGGACTTCGATGGCGGTTCGGGGCGTACGGGCGACTGGTTGCCCCGCAAAGGCCACCGCAGCAAAGGAGAGCTTGGCCGCCAAGATCATGCCTTCGAGGCCGAACGGGCCTGGCTCTGCCGGCTCATGGCCCAGTCGTGTGCGCACCACCGTCATGCGCGCGCGGCGCGCCTCGGCGCGAAGTTGACGTTGTTGCTCGTCGTCGTCGGCGCCCATCCCCGGATGGTACCACGGCCTGAGCTCCTCTCAGGGCGTCTTGCGGCGTGGTTCGGTGCACGGGGCGAGCTCGTGGCGAGGCACGTACGGGTCGACGGGATCGCCCTTCTTGGGCTCGGCCGAGCCGAGCAGCCATGCGCCCGAGCCAAGCTCGACGCGAAAATCGTCCTTGGCGTCCCGCTTGGCAGAGAGCGGCGACGGCACCCTCTACGGCAAGACCATGATCCACGAGCTCGACGGGCCCGCCGCCGGCCTCGTCGGTCAAACCCTCACCAGCGCCGGCACACGCCGTAGCCTACTGGCCTCCCCTGCGTTCTCCAAGCTGCCGACTGGCTCTCCACTCCCTCGGTGACGGTAGCTCCCCTAGCGGAGGCGAGACGCGGTACGTGGGTGCGAGATTCACACCCGCGCGCGCGACGGCCACGCAGAACGCTTCCATTTCGGCAACGCGAGAAAGGTCGAGCTGTGGGTTCCGCGCAACAATCTCCTCTGGGCTTGGCTTCTTCATGGCTGCCTAAATGTAGCACCGCGAGTGTGCGAAGTGACCGATCTCATTCCGTTGGATGTAGTCGATGGTAAGGTCAAAGTAGCTGCGGATCGCCGCCTTGAGCGCAGGGATTCGCCCAAAGTCGTCGATTTTCAGGTTCAGCTCCTCCTGCAGAACTTGCATCGGAATGCCACGGCCATGCGATCCCCAGCGCCGGTTGTCGATCAGCTGAAGAGCTATTTCCTTCGCTCGCTCTTCGCGGTCCTGCGCCGTCACGGGTCGTTTGTTGACCTCGGTCTCGTTCCAGTCCTTGAACTTGTACTTCGCCAGCCACTTCATCAGGAGCGAGACCGACAGGTCCCGCGCCATCTCGAATTGGTGGAGCTCGGCCTGGTCAAATTTGCTGAGCAGTGCAAACTCCGCATTCGTGAGGGTTCCTGCGGTGGCCTTATCGATGAGCCTCTCGTACTGCTGCAGGTAGGACAAGGCCGGGACCAGCTTGTTGTCACGCACAACCTGAGGGTCGATCGGTCCCAAAGCTGAAAAGTAGTCCATCAGGATGGCATCGCCCGACATGGCAAAAACGGTTCCTGCCGACATCGCCACATCTGGGATGATGAACACGACCTCATTGTAGAAGTGCCGAACGATGTGAACCATTCGTTCGGCTACCTCAACGATCCCGCCGCCGGTTTGAAGGACCGCCGCTAGCTTTCCGCGACGCGGTTTTATGCCCTCGAGAGCGGCGCGGACCTTATGCTCGACGCCATCGCGAATAGGCCCAACGAGCGTGAGTACGTCGGCATCGAGAATCTTCTCGAGGTTCACTAGCCTCTCGTTCAGCGCATCCTGACCAACCGAGTTTAGTGTGCTCATGCGGTTCGCAGTGTGTCGCCCGCGCGCTGAGGACGCAAGCAACCTCCGCAAGCTACGCACATTCTCGTCATCTCGCTCGGAGACGGCCTCACGGAAGGTCGGTGGTGGCCTCGACCTCGAGCTCCTTGCAGTAGGGCAAGGGGCCGCTGCCCTCCTTGCGGAGCCCATCGAGGTACGCGTCGAAGGTGCGCTCCACCGGATCGCCGTCCTGCCAGGCGAAGGCCAACACCATCGCTGCGCGGGCGTTGCAGATGGGGACGATGACCGAGCGGAAGAACAGCTGCTTGGAGGGCAAGAACGAGAGACGCTCGGTGCCCGCGCCCAGCGGCGTCTTCACGGTGCCGTTCTTCAGGGTGTTGGCCGAGGCGTTGCCGAAGGGCGTGGTGAACCCGGTGGCCGAGGCGCGGTGGAGCAGCTCCACCGAGGCCAGGCCTTGGTCGAGCTCGGTGACCTCCAGCATCACCACGCTGCCGTTGCCCACCAGCAAGAGCTCCGACTGCGGCTTGGGCCGGCCGGTGAACCCCTGGGGAATCGGGCCCACCAGCGTGAGGCCGGGTACGCGGTAGCTCGCGTCGTCCACGGTGATTGCAGAATACAGGCGTTCGGACGGACGCGCCGGCAGCGGCGGCACCACCACCGGGCCCAGCGGGGGCTTGGCCGGGCTGCGGGCCCCCTCGTTGGCGAGCAGACCGCGGGCCAGCTGCGCCGCCTGCTCGTCTTGCAGGCCGGTGACGAAGGCCACGCGATTGCCCCGCTGCATCAGGAGCTCCAGCACCTGCTTGCCCTGCTTGCGCGAAGCCTCGGCGGGCGCCGCCATGGTGCTCACGAAGCGGCCCGCGCGCCCCTCGTCGGACCAGCTGCTCACCCACAGGAGCGCCGACTCGCCGCGGGGTCCACGAAACAGGCCCACTCGATCGCCGGACCAACCGTCGGCCAAGTCCACCGCCGCCTCGCGCGGCCCCAGGCGCGAGAGCAAGATGCGCGTGCCCAGCTCGCCGAAGGTGAGCACCGTCTTCAGCGCATAGCCGGGCGGCGGAGAAGGGTCGGGAAAGCGCACCGGCGTCTTGCCGGCGAGGTAGCGCTCGGGGTGGAGGATCTGCTCGGTGGACTCCGGCTTCTTCGCGTACGCGCGATCGACCAGCGGGAAACCGCCGGCGCGAAACAAGGTGGCCACGAAGTTGCGGCCGGAGAGGTACGGGTACACCGAGTACTCCCGCGCCTGCGGCGGCAGCTTCATCAGCTCCGGGGAAAATACACCCAATCGCACGAGCGCATCCACCGAGAGCGACTGCGAGACCGATTCTCTGGCCACCGCGCGCTTCGGGGGTCGCCCCTTCTCGATGGCCTCGAAGGCGATGCGGGTGACCTCGGCGTCGCCTTCGATCATCGCCTTGAAGGCCAGGAGCTTCTCGCGATCGCTCTCGCTCCGCAGGGGCGCCAGCGAGAAGTGCTGGTCCTGCAGCGCGTGGGTCACCTCGTGGGCCAACAGGCCCCGCACGTTGGTGCCCTCGCGCGCCCACTTGGGGAGCCGCTGCCGCAGGTACACCACCTTGGCGAGCTCGTCGTAGAAGGCCAGGTACACGTCGGGCGAGTCCTTGGGCGCCTCGTCGAGCAGCGTCTTGTCGGCCTTCATGTCGCGGAGC
>JABFRG010000109.1 GCA_013141295.1 Polyangiaceae bacterium | reverse complement strand
GGGGGAAAATCCGATGCGCGATGCAGGTATCCGTTCCCGCTCCTCTTCGGGACGCCGGCCGAGCTCCTGGAGGTGATGGAGGGCTTCAGCTGGCTCGACGATCATCGTGACGAGGAGGACGAGCTGGCGGCGATGCTGGCGGGGGACGACGGGGCGCTGCGGCCGCTCGCGGTGCTCGACTGGGGCTTCGATGGCTGCGAGGACGTGGACGTCGACGCGTACGCCGAGGAAGTGTTCCTGGTGGACACCTCCGATGACGCGAATCCCGTGCTGGTGTGGGGTCACGACGGCCGACCCCGGGTCGTGCACCCGAGCTTCGACGCCTTCCTGGCGAGCTTGCGCGACTTCGAGCCGGAGGGGTGAGCCACCGAGGAACCCGAGTCGCCCCAATCGGTAGCTAGCCTCCGTCCGCGAGGAGCCGTGCGAGCTCGCGGCGCGTGGTGGCGAGGCGTGACCACACGGTGCCTTCGGGCACGCCCAAGATGTCGGCGATCTCGCGATGCGAGAGCTCTTCGAGCGCGAAGAGCGACAGGACGATGCGGTGCTCGGGCGCGAGACGGTCCATCGCTGCGGCGACGCGTCTCGTCTCGTCTCGGGCAAGCAGCTGGCGCTCGTGGCCTTCTTGCGGAGGCTCGACCTCCAGCCGTTCGCTCGGCTTTCGGCGTGCACGAACGGCGAGCGCCGACCGAAGTGCGATGCGATAGACCCACGTCGCGAGCCTCGCCTCGCCGCGAAAGCTCGCCAGGCCGCCATGGATGGCGAGAAAGCAGTCTTGGAGCGCGTCCTCGGCTTCGCTCGCGTTACCCGTCACGCGCTCGCGAGATAGGCGACGCACGACGCGCAGGTCGCGAGATGCTCGTCGAGCGCGGCGCCTTCGCCCGCCGGCAGGGCGTCGTGGAAACGCTGCTCGATGGCGATCTCGAAAGCGCTGCACGATCCGGCGTTCATGCCACAGCGACCGCGGTGGAAGAACGCTGCCACGACCGCACGAGCCAGATCGTCGCGCCGAGCAAGACCACGGCTGCCAAGCCGAGCTCGATCTCGAAGATCGTGAGCTTTGCGAGAGATGCTTTCACGTTGGAATGCAGGATAGCGCGGGCCGCGATCCCATCGACCGCCGTCTTGAGTGCCAGCGACGCCACGAACCACCGGCGCGGCTGGCCGACCCGCGCTCCTTGCACGATGAGGAGCGCTGCGAAGAGATGAACCACGATCGTCGACAGGCGCTCCGCCACGCCGATGAGGACAATGCCAGCGCCGGCCTCCGATCGCAGGGGCTCGGGAAGCGCTTGGGGCGCGGCGACGAGCGCGACCGCGACGACGAGCGACGCGAGCCCGAGGATCACCGCCTCCACGCCGCCGAAGCCGAGACCGAACGCGATCGCCTCGCGCGGCGAAGCGCTCATGATCTTCGTGCGCCGGAGCACGAGGAGCGCGGCGCCGCTCTCGAACACGCCCGTGAGGAGGCCGATGTAGATCCAGAACGCGACGTCACCCGCGCCGCCCCCCAGAGCTGCCGTGAGCCCACGCTTGACCGGAGCGTTGAGCGGGAGGGCCCATGCGACCTTCGCCGCGACGCCGAGGCCCCACGCCGCCGCGCCCCAGAGGAGGGCGCGCACCACGCCACCTCCTGTACCGCCGGCGTCGCGCTTCCAGTGGTGCCAGAGCACCCCCGGAACAACGCCCACGAGAAGCATGGAGAACCCCACCAAGACGCGCGTCGAGAAGTCCGTCAGCATCGGGAAACCTCGTCTGCAGGCGAAAAACCCGCATTTCCCGTTTAGAGAGGCCTGCGCGAGAAACCTTCACGACTTTCTTCGATTTCTTCGGCGAGACCGGCCGCCGTCGCACGCCTATCGTCGCGCGGGGCGATTCTCTACGACGTCGGGCGCTAGCTCGACCACGTACCACCAGTCGAGCACGTCCAGGTGGACGAACACCGCGATCTCGTCGGCACCGCCGCGCCGGACCTCGAGGAGCCCGTCTTTGCCGGCGCGTATGGCGCTGGCGACCTCGGGAACGTCGAAGTCTTCGAGCACGACGCTCTCGTCGCGCCCGTTCGATCGGAAGGTCTTTCGGGCCTCGCCCGATTCGATGACCTTGCGGCCGGTACGGTCGACGAGGCTCGCGCGCAGAGGCGTGCGATTGGGCAACACGAGCGCAGTCTCCACGAGCTTGGTCACCGTGAGCTCCACCCCCGCGACCCCCAGGAAGGCTCCGGTCCGCGACCAAACCCCCGCGACGCAAGGCAGCACGAGATCGTCGCCCAACGCCGAAGTCGTCGCGTCGACATAGGGCACCCCCCAGCGCTTGCCGTGGCGGTCTTTCGCGGCGAGATAGAAGCTCGACCGTCGTACGTCGTAGTTGCGGATGAGGGCGTTCATCCCGGGGTAGACGAAGTGAACACCCTCGGCCAGGTCGACGTACGCGTAGTCGATGGGCCCCGACCGCTCGCGCAGGATCCGGAGCGCTTCGTCGGCCGTGACATTCACCCGATCGTTGGTCTTCGCGCGGACCAGCATGCTGCGAAAGTGTTCGGCGAGCGGCGCGAGCCGACGGATCTTGGGCAGGACCAGGGAGCGGTCGACGCCGGGCGCGACCTGGACCACCGGGTACTGGAGGGAGACCTCCCAGCGGTACGCCGTCCCGCCGCGAAAATCGTCGGGGCGGCGCTTCTCGTCGGCGAAGTCTTCGGCGAAGAAGAGCGTCGAAGGCGGGTCCGGTTCGGGTCCGTCGAGCGCCCAGCTCGCCGCCACCGTAAGGCCCTCGAGCGCGACCTCCATCCGCTCCAGCTCCGCATCGATGCGACGCGCCTGACTGGCGACCTCGATGGAGATGGACGTTCGGCGATCGGTACGTTCGCGCGCCTCGAGGGCGCCGCGCGCGCGTCGCACTTCGCTGATGGCGACGGCGACGAACGAGAGCGCCAGCGTCGTGACAATGGCAACGAACGTGGTGCGACGATGTCGGCTCATCGTGCGGCCGAGCTTCGCGAGCGGGCCCTCCGGCAGGGCGGCCACGGCATCGCCGCGAAGGAACCGGCGCACGTCGTCGGCGAGCGCCGCCACCGAAGCGTAGCGATCGGCTGGCTCCAGCGCCGTAGCCTTCATGACGATGGCGCGAAGCTCGCGCGCAATCTTCTTGCCGCCGCCGAGCGGCTCGAGCGCTGCCTTGTGCCCGCGCCGCGCCCGCTCGAGGGCCACGACGAACGAGGGGGCGTCGATGGCGCGGCGCAGCGAGACGATCTCGAAGAGCATGAGGCCCAGCGAGTACTGGTCCGAAAGCTCGTCGAGCTGGCGATTGCGCCCGGCAGCTTGTTCGGGCGACATGTAGCTCGCGGTACCGAGGATCGCGCCGGCGAGCGTCAGATCCCCTTCGGTGGATGCGGGGCCGGCGGGAGCGTCGTCGTCGTCGGCTACACCGACTTGTTTCGCGATGCCCCAGTCCATCAGGTAGACCTCGCCGAAGCGGCCGATCATGACGTTCGCGGGCTTCAAATCCCGGTGGATGATGCGCTTGTCGTGGGCGAACGCGAGGGCCTCGCAGAGCTTGAGGAAGATCTCGAGGCGCGCGGGAAGCGCTTCGTGCTCGGGCAGCGGCTCCCCTTGCTCGGCCAGAGCGCTCGCATCCCGAAGGAGCGCGCGGAGCGTACGCCCTTCGACGAGCTTCATGACATAGCGGACGGAGCTGCCATCTTCTTCCACCTCGAGCAGGTGCACCGGGACCACGTTCGGGTGCTCGAGCTGCGCCGTCAGGCGGGCCTCGCGAAGGAAGCGCTTTCGCGCCACCCGGTCGTCCTGGTCGAGGAGCCGCTTCACCGCCACCGAGCGCGCGAGATCGATCTGCTCGCTTCGGACGACGACGGCCATGCCGCCGCGCCCGATCTCATCCATCAGGCGTAGCCGCGTGGACGGGTTCGCGCGGGGCACGTACTCGGCGCGGCGTGTTTCCGCGTCCGCATCCGTATCCTGATGCGTGTCCGTGCCGGTCCTTTTCGTCTCGTCGTTCACTCGGCGGAACCCATGCTTTCGGAGGAGGTCGAGCAGACGGGAGCCAACCGCGCCCCCAATCTTGCCTTTCACGTCCGGCCGAGTCAACGCAGCGCTCATGGAGGTTTCGCAGCGAGCATGGTGCCGCCGCTGCAGATTTGCGCGCCGTCGTTCGCCCCCGCCCGGAAAGTGGTAGCCTTCGAGGGTCCCTGCGTCATGTCTCCCAGCTCGCCCCCCAGCAGCGCGCGCCTTGGTAGCGGGTCCCTCGAAGGGAAACGCGTCGGTCGATATCGGATCTTCCGGGCGCTCGCCTCGGGCGGAATGGCGACCGTTTACCTGGGGTGGCAGGACAGCGATGGCGGGGTCACGCTCCCGATCGCCGCGAAGGTCATGCATCCTCACGCGGAGGACGACCCTCGCCTCGTTCCCATGATGCTCAGCGAAGCGCGCATCGCATCGCGCATCCGCCACCCGAACGTGGTGTCGCTCACCGACGTGGTGAGCTCGGAGCGCGGCCCGGTGCTGATCCTCGAGTACGTCGCGGGCGCTTCGCTCGGCCATGCCCTCGAGCTCTCGGCCCACACCATGCCGTGGCCCGTCGCGTCGCGGATTCTGGTCGACGCTCTCGAAGGTCTCCACGCAGCGCACGACGCCACCAACGAGAGCGGAATGCCGCTGTGCGTGGTCCATCGCGACGTTTCGCCGCAGAACATCCTGGTGGACGAAGCGGGCCACGCCAAGATCGCCGACTTCGGCGTGGCCAAGGCTCTGGAGCGCGCGTACGCGACCCAGTCCGGTGAAGTCCGCGGCAAGCTCGCCTACATGGCGCCGGAGCAACTCGCGGGAAAGGCCGTCGACCGCCGGGCGGATGTCTGGGGTCTCGGGATGGTGCTCTGGCACATGCTCGCGGGTCAGAGGCCCTTCGAGGGGCTCGAATCGGGGCCGACGATGGACCGCATCTCCCTGGGGACCATCGACCTCCCGAGCTCGATTCGGGCCTGCCCGTCCGCCTTGGAACAGGTGTGCATGCGTGCGCTCGCGTTGTCGCCCGACGACCGCTATGCCTCGGCGCGGCTCATGGCACTGGACCTCGAGCGCGCGGAGACGCCCGCATCCCATCGCGACGTCGCGCGGTGGCTCAAACGGGCCGCTTCGAGCTTCCTGAGCACGCGCGCGGGGCTCGTGGCGGAGATGGAAGGCATCGCGGTGCGGGAGCGGCGGCGCAAGGCAGAAGCTGCAGCGGAAGCCCCGGCGGATACGGCGCCGCGGCAGGTCGTCTCCGCGCCGGAAGCGGACCTGCAGACGGCGGGCGCCACGACGGTGCTGGAGTCCCCTGCACCGGCTCCGAAGGGATCGCGCTTTCGCAGGCCCGTGACCGTGCTGGGCGCGGCGCTTCTCGGCATCCTCCTGGTGGCCGGCGCCACCGCGGCGGTGCTCCGCCGAGGTCCGAAGGAGGCCGCGAGCGCCAGCGACGCGGGGAGCG
>JABFRG010000345.1 GCA_013141295.1 Polyangiaceae bacterium | reverse complement strand
CAACCACGCCGGTCGCTACGAAGACGGCAAGATCCCTGACCCGCTACCCGCACCCAAGTCGCGACTGCGGAGAGTCAAGTGATCGATCCTGCTATGCATTGTCCCGTCGGAGAAGAGCCACACCCAACCCGGAACGCGGAGTTCAATGCATACTTAAGGTGGAACCGACCGAACGAGAAGCTATACGGTCTCCTCGAGACACACTACCTGCACATGGTTCACAAGATGCCGGAGCCCACTGCTGGCGCGAAAGTGAATGAGCGATGGAAAATGCTGGCAGCCCACCTGTCGACGCTGTCCTGGGCTGGTGCTATCCGACTGAAAAGCGAAGGGCTTCTTCGGGAATTCTTCTCTCACGCGCCGACAGAAGGGCGTGCAGAGTTGTTCGAGCACACAGGGCGGGCGATGTGGAAGTCGGACAAGGTGCCTGCTGACATCGCTGCGAACATTCAGGAGCTGTGGACACGCCGTGCGGCTGAACACGAAAGCATGTCGGTGGACCAGAGGCGCCACGAGCAGGTCGCGTTTGGTTGGTACGTGGTCGACGGAAAGCTGCCTCGAGAGTGGTTGCTGAAACACCTGCGAGCGGTGCTGGAGGCGGGTGCGCTTGTCGCGGGAGGCTCATTTATCTTGAAGCGCCTAGCGGGGTGGGCAGGGCAGGATGCCCATGAGATCGCGCTCTGCGTGCGAAGGATCCTCGAGAACGACGAGAATGGAAGCTATGCGTACGTGTGGCGCGAAGAGCTGCGCGCGGTTCTAGTGGCGATACGGCCGGGTGATCCCGTAGGCGTCAGCGCTATCGTGAATGACCTTGGCAAGCGGGGCATACACGACTTCAGGGATCTGTCGTAGGTAGGCCAGGCGACGGTACGCTCGGCTGGGAAAACGGAGGCTGTGCGGCAACCTCTTTCTCCAGTGTTGCGAGGGCAAGGCTCGCGTTGACGTAAATCATCGCCCTCGTAGCATGGTGTCGTGCAGCCTGGTACCCCGTGATTCCGCTGCTGCGCAGGTCAGAAACCTCGCTAAGAGACCGAGTCTGCACCTGTCGCAGTGTGTTAATCGTTGTTTGCATTGTTGCTTGCAGTACCGCGCTTCGTGAGAGGGAGAAGGCGCTAAGGCGATGGGATCGCTTGTACCGAACGCTTGTCGGTGGAACGCCGCCGCAGAGCGTGGCGATTTCCGTCGCACTCAGCGGGATAAACCCGTCGGGGTGGGGCAACTCACCAATCGTCGGCTCTTGGTCCTCCATGACTACCACATGACCGTCAACATTGAGGTGTTCTGCAATAGCGGCCAATGTGCGTGGCCAGTCTCGCGGATGCACCTCGTGCAACACGTTGCATAGGAGCGCTACGTCAAAATGCGAAGTGGGGAGCGTAGTGGTAGACGACGCGTCTACTTCAGTGGAATTGAGGAGCGCGACATTGCGAGCGCACTCGTCCGTGTCGGACGCGCTTTGGGTCTGTGGGTCGCAGTAGGCCACGTAGGTTTTTGGGCCGTTCGGTGACATCTGTCCCTCCATGGAGCGTGCCAAGGCGGCTGCTAGTCTCCCCCTGCCTGCCCCAAAGTCCAGGACTCGCTGGTCGCTGCCGTCCAGTATTGCCTCAAGCGCTTGCTCTTCTTGCGGGTCGTCCAGTCGTGCCGACACAGGCCTCGGCGCCAGGAGACACTGCGCTGAAAACTCAAACAAGGCCATACGTTCGGCGCTGGCAACCAGTGACTCGAAGGCGGCGCGCTGCTCGTCGTCCCCCAGGAGTGATTGAATTAGCGCCGGTAGACGGGAGCCTGCAAACTGGACCAGTCCGTCGTACATCGCGTAGGTGGCTTCGGGTCCCGCATATGAAATAATCCCCAGGGCGTGAGTGGTAATCCATACTTGCGCTTCTGGTCCGAGCACGTCCCGCAGGCCTCGTAGGGCCTGTACACATGCTGCCGGATGAAGGTGCTGCTCCGGCTCATCAATAAGTACGATGGACGCGTGAAGGTGTTGCCGTTGCTTGTGGAGCACGATTGCCCAGGCCAGCAGAATGCGCTCTCCTTGAGACAGTTCGCCGTGCATGAACTCGCGCTCCTTCCACCACGGGACGAACCTTCGCTTCGACTTCTGCATGCGAAAGTGGACTGCGTGTCCCGTTAATGCCGTGAGGATCTTGTTGAACGCCATCACCTCTTCTGGCTCACCATCCAGGCCTTCGAGCTTTCGCGCCTGGGCCACTTCAGCGAGAGTCTGCAGGAAGCCGATCGAGTTTTTGTACGCGTTCGAGAACCCCGGTGACCGAGTCTGGTTGAACGCAGAGTCGACGTCGGCGGGCTTCATGTCGTTCGCGTTCGAGAACTGTCCCGGCGAAGTATCATAGTCTAGCTCGACCACTGCGACTTGAGGGTGAGAGGAAAATGTTACGGGGTGCTGGACGTTGATCTGTTCGACAGCGCGGTATATCGCCAGAGTGCTGTCTCTGGAGTGTATCGCGTCATCGAGGTCTTGCTGGTCCTGTCGGCTCTGTATTGGGCGCGTTCTTACGATCTCGAGCGACTTCTCTGATGCGAGATACTGATCGCGAAGTTGTGCCGCTTCCAGTGTTGGGTTTGCGTGGTGGCGGAGCATTGTGCTTAGGGCGCGAAGGAGGCGAGACTTGCCCGCCCCATTGGGGCCCGCAATCGCCACGATGGCTCCCAGACCGCGCATTCGCGCTGGACGGAGGCCGAATATTGTTGCGAATTCATCGAGGAGGTTTAGGTCGGTGATCATGTTGTTCTCCGTGTTGCGTCAGGAACCAGACCCGCCGGCCCGCTGCAAATACGCGCAAAACGCATTCGCCAACCGCATCTGCTCGGGCGTACGGCACTCGGGCTCGAACAGCCGCGGCGTACCCACGAGGATGCACACGCAGCGGGCGCGTGAGGTCGCCACGTTGAGCCGGTGGCGGCTGAATAGGAAGCCCATCCCGTGCGGCGCGTCCTCGGGGTTCGATGTGGCCATCGAATAGATGACCACCGGCGCCTCTTGCCCCTGGAACTTGTCGACCGTGCCGACGCGTACGCCGGTCAGGCGTGCCGCAATCTCCGAGACCTGCGCGTTGTAGGGCGCCACGATCAGCACGTCCTCGAGGCGCATCTGCGCGACCTCGCCGCTCGCGTTGGTCCACGTGACGCCCTCGGCAACGAGCTCCGCGACGATGTCGGCCACGGACGCCGCCTCTTCCGGCGAGGTGTTGTGGTTGGCCTCGTGCTCGACCGGCACGTAGAAGAGGCCACTTCCTGCGAAGCGCGTCGGCCCCGTAATGACCTGTCGTTCGAGCCCGGGCTTGGAGCGCAGCTTGCCCTCGTAGAACTGCTCGGAGGTGAAACGGCATATATCAGGGTGGAGGCGCCAGGTCTCTTCCAGGAACAGGCCACGGTCGGCCGGCATGGTCTCGTGGCCCTCGAGCAGGTACTCGAGGGCCGACAGGTCGGCACCTTCCGGGTGGCTGGCCTTCTGGGGTTGCTCGAGCTGTTGGGGATCGCCGAGGAGAACGAGGTTTCGCGCGCCCTGGGCGCAGGCGAGCACGTTGGCGAGCGACATCTGCCCGGCCTCGTCGACGAAGAGCACGTCGACGGCGCCCGCTACCTCCTCCTTCGACCACACCCACGCCGTGGCGCCAACGACGTGAAAGTCATGCGCCACGATCTTGGCAACCCCCTTCTTGGAATCGGTTTCCTCTTTGACGTGGGGGCTCTCGATCTCACTCTTCTCGGTGACCCGGTGCATGCAACGCAGCGGCATCCCGTCTTGCCGCGCCAACTCGACAACCTTGTCGAGAAGGTTGCGGATCACCTTATGGCTACCTGCGGTCACGCCGACGCTGCGTCGGTTGCGTACGAGGTCGACGATCATCTGCGCGCCAGCGTGGGTTTTGCCCGCGCCCGGTGGGCCTTGGATGGCGAGGACGCTTCCGTCGAGCGCCAACACAACGCGGCGAGCGGCATTGAACGTTGCCTCGCCCGGGACCTGGAACGGCGCGTCGCCCACCAGTCGAGGGTTGTTGCGTAGAAGCAGGTCGCGTTCGGGCCGGTGCGTCGAGGTCGTGTCCAGGCCTGTACGGAGCACGTCTTCCGCAAGCCGCATCAGGGCGAGCACCGCGTCCTTGTTCTGCACGATGTCGTTCACGAAGAGCGCGTCGGGATGCACGGCGGCGACCTTTGCCGGCTTCTGGAGGTCGACGGTCCGCTTCTCCAGGTCGATGGTCACCACCGTTGCGAACTTTGCGAGCTCTCCGCCGGGTCGGTACGCCTCGGCTCCGTCCTCGAACAGCGTGTCTTGTTGCGGGAACGTGTAGCGGTCCACCGCGACGCCACGATTCGTTGCGCTCACGCGCTCGAGAAACGCGAGGCCGGAGAGGCCTGCCCGCGCGTCGAGGAGCTCATCGGCGTTCATCTTGTTCAGGCGGAAGAACTCCGAGTACATCACCTTGTCCTCGCGGCGATGCCACTCGAGCAGCTGCGCGAGCAGCCACTGTGCCTGCTGCGCGCGGGAGCGACCTTCATCGGGAACGTGCTCGGTCAACGCGTCGGCGAGGACCCGAATGCGCTCGAGCCGCTCCTTCAGCTCCTCCTTAATCTCCGCGGTGGGGGTCGCGGGGCGTCCCAGCTCTCCGCCGTCCGCCCGCGCAGCTTCTTCCCTCAACCGTTCCAGCCACCCACGGAGGTCCATGGCTGAAATGCAGTCGTCGCGATTGTATCCGCGCACGTCGTCGAGCACATCCGCCGAGAGCGACTGCGCGTCGTGCTTCGCGATGGCGTACTCGACCGCGCGCAGCTGTCGCGATACGCGTCGGAGATCGACCTCTCGCGCGAGGCCGTAGAAGGGCTCGAGCTTCTTGATGGAGTAGCTGTCGATGCCCGCGCGCAGCGCCTTGCGAACGATGCCGTATAGATCCACGAAGGCTCCCGAGCGGAGGAGCGCGTCGAGCTCGTCGGCGCGCGTCGCGTAGCGGCCCATGAGCCGCTTCATCGAGGTCGGCTCGTACGGCGCGTAGTGGTACACGTGCATGGTTGCGTCGCGCGCGCGTCGCTCGGTGACCAGATCCATGAGGCGCTCGAAGGCCGCCTTCTCCTCCGCCGGCGAGAGGGCCCAGATCGCCTCGTACTGGGCGGTTCCGGTCTCGCCGCGGTACGCGTAACCGAAGAGGTAGTCGAGGCCGCCCTCCTCGGCGAGGCGATCGCCTTCGAGGTCGAGGAACACGTCCAGGCCTGACGGCGCCGGAAGCCCCGCGAGCCCCTCGTCCTTCACACGCGGCAGGAGCTCGTACACGGGCAGGCCCGAGGTTCGCGCCTTGAGCTGCAGGCGCGCTTGCTCCCGCACCCTGACCAGCGACGCTGCGCTCCCGTGTGCTGGCTTGCGGGTAAGCGGCAAGGGCAGTGCCGCCAAGTCGGCAAGGGTCGTGACGCCCCACGCGCCGAGCTCCTTCCGCTGGTGGCCGGCATTCGCAAGGAC
>JABFRG010000903.1 GCA_013141295.1 Polyangiaceae bacterium | reverse complement strand
GGCCCCGCCACCCGCGCCGCCGGCTTCACCTGAAGCGCCAGCCTTCGGCGCCGCGCCGCCTGCGCTCAGCTCAAGCAAGGATGTGTTTGGAGTGGAACTCTTTCCAACTCCCCCCGTGCCGGGCTCGCCCACGCCGCAAGACGATGCACTGCCCCCAGAACACTTGTCGGGCCCGGCCATCGTGAGGAGGTTTGCGTTGCAGCCTCGGCGTCCCGCAGTGACTGCGTCGTTTGCTGGTACGGGGGCACCGTGAGAGCTCTGCTTGAGCGGGTTTGAGCTCCCACCGGTCCCACCTTTCCCGCCCGCCACTCCGCACGTGGAGACGCCGCCAGCCCCTACGTTGGTTCCGTCTGCTGTTCCGCCCGTGATGCCGGGCGCGCCCGTGCCCGAAGGATCCGCCATTGTGGGCTTGGCGTTGCCGCCACCCTGCGCGGTGAACGACGTGCGCTTGGCTTGGACGTCGGCGCCCGAGTGAATGAATGCCGCGATGCTCGACTTGCCCGCGGTCCCATCCGTGGTCTCGGTTTGACCTGCGAAGTCGGGTGCGGTGAAGCTGAGGTCCGTGATCTCGATGGAACCGGCGGAGGCATCGAGCGCGTAGCCAGCGGCAGCCTTCACCTTGCTCACGCGACCGACCGTGGGCGTCCAGGTGCTCGCATCGCAAACGGTCAAGCCGCCGTATAGGCCGACGGTCTTCTTGATGTTGACGGTTTCGGCGTAGTCGCCTTCGCAGACGTACACCCGGAACTTGGTTGCCGTCGCCGCTTCGATGCCCTCTTGAATCTTGCCGAACGGCTTGGCTCGCGTGCCATCGCCACCTTGAGAGCCGGTCTTCACGAAGAAGCCCTTCTCCTCACTGATGCAGGCTACATCCTTTTGCGGATCGCACGGCGTGATGGCGTCTGGACCCGAGTCGGTGCCGCCGCCGTCGTTTTGCGCGCCGTTGCAGGTGTTGTCCCATTCGCAGTCGCTCTTGGGGATGATGCAGCCGCCGGCGACGCCGAGGCCGCTGCTGATGAGGATGGCCGTGGTCCATTTGCGCATGATTGGCCTCCTTCAGAAGGTGCCCTCGGCGCCGAAGACGCCGGGGCCGATGAGGGGATGAATGGCGGTCTTGTCGCTGGTCTCGGGCTTCTCGGTGGCGTGCTTGTTGGGCCAGAAGATGGCCGCCGCCACGGTGCCCAGCGCGAACGCGGCGCCGCCGTAGAAGAACACGGTCGACATGGTGCGGAGTGAATCGTTGCTGCTGCGCGCATCGGCGCGGTCGGCGGCGGACTTGGTCGCGTCGCGCGCGGCGTCTTCCTTGCCCTTGGCAACGGGAATGAGAATCGCGCTCGTGGCGAGACCGCCCGCGCCCACCACGCCGAGACCGATGACCACCGCGACCTTGGCGCCCGGCCATCCGCCGCTCTTGCCGTCGTCGGTGGGGGGACCGTTGGGCGTGTGCTTGCCGATGCGCACGGTGGCGTTGCCTTCGCCTTCGACGCGCACGGTGACGACCTTGCCTGCGGGGCACTTCACCGAGGCATGCTGCGACTTGTTCTCGACCTTGATCTGCACGTCGAGCGCCTGGTCGGCCTCGACGTCGATCTCCGCCGTGATCGGGCATGCACCCTTGGGCTTCGCGTCCACGAGTACTTCGGCCCCGGGCGGTCCTTCGACCTTCAAGTGGCCCGTGCGTGCGTAGGCTTCTTCGATGTACGCCTTGGCCTTCTCGCGATCCGCGACAGCGGCGCGCGGGTCCGCTTGGTACTCACGCAGGTGCGCGAGGGCGTCCAGTGGCCGGTTCGATCGCAACTCGGCCACTGAGAGCTGGAGGAGGTAGCGCAAGTCCGAAGGGGCGTTTGCGCGGGCTTTCGCGAAAAGCTCGGCGGCGCGGGCAAAATCCCGCGTTTCCATCTTCTCGAGACCGGCCTCGTAGAGCAGGGCCGCGGCCTTCTCCTCACCTTCGCCTGCGGCGGCATTGCGCCCAGCAAGCATGGTGGCGACCAGCACGACCGCGAAATGATTCATCTTCCCCATCAAGCAACAGGGTAGCCCGCGGCGCGTGAGGGTTCAAGGGCGCGGGCGATCGAGCATCTGCGGCACGCGTGGCACGCTCGAGTGCCACGCATGCCGCGCCGAGAGCTACTCGGTGAAGAGTTTGGACAGGTCTTCGCCGGCAAGGACGCGACGGAGCCACGCGCGAAGCCGCACCGCATCGCGGGCGTCGTTCACCAATTCCCGCTGCGCGTCGCTCAGTGGGAGCCCCCGCAGCTCGCACGCATCGCAAATCGCTGTCGCAAGGCCGCGCGCCTCGCCTTTCTCGATGCCTTGCTCGAGTCCGACCTCGATGCCCTGGCCGCGCACCTGATCGAGGCTCTCATAACCCGCGCGGTTCAGGAGATTGCGGAGGGTCGCTCGATTGGCGGCCTCGCCGTCCCACATCGCCTCGACCGGAACCGCGTTTCGTAGCACGCCGGGCGCGGTCAAGGCCTCGCCAGCGTAGGCGAGACGCGACGGTGCCCCCGCCTCGTGCACCTCGACGTGGCGCGGCTCCGCAGCCAGCCGCACTACCCACAGGTAGCGCGTGCCCGCAGCGAACAGCTCCGCACGCTTCTCCTCCAGCGACGCCTCGTCCTGCCCGACGTCGGCGTACTCCACGGCGAGCGGCGGGGCCACCCTCGACCACCCCGGTTCGTCCTGCAGGTTGCCCACGGAAATGTCCGGCGCCCGAAGCGCCTTCGGGCCCGCGGAGAAGCCCGCGTCGATCCCCGCCGACCGCACGTCCGGGTCGGTCTTGAGAACCGCACCGCCGTCCAGGTTGCTCCGTGCTCCTCGCTGACCGGTCAGCGGGGTGAAGATCGCGTGACCGTTCGAAAGCTCGTAGGGATCCTTCGGCTTGATCTGCTCGGCCAGGAACGGCCCCGGAGCCGAAAGAGTTGGGCGCTTTTGCATCGCCCTCGGAGGATAGCGCCGCACCGTCCTCCTGTCACGGGTCGCTCCGCGGAAGCCAGGGCGCAGCCGACGCCCTCACATGCTCACGGGACCCACTGCGGGCGTGCACCGCGGCATCGCGGCGCTGGGCTCACCGCGGTCCGGTCCGCGTTCGCCAGTCTGCCCACTGTTCACGCGACAGCGTGGGCTCCCCATCCTCCTCGTCGGCCAGGGCAAACACTTGTTCCACGACCATCCGACGTTCGCTCGGAGGGAGCTCACGTACCGCGTCGACAATCTGTTTCACGCGCGCGCGCATCTCCTTGAGCGTAGCACCGGGGGCTAGCAGTCGCCCCGTCGAAGGTTCAGCACGGAATCAGCGCGACCGCCTCGAGGACGTCGTCTTCCGTCGGATGCGTGTAAATTGCAGTCGAGAGAATCGAGGCGTGGCGGGCGAAGCGTTGCGTCACCCGAATATCCTTCGTTGCGCGATACACGTTGGTGCAGGCGGTATGGCGCAGGGCGTGGAAGCCGAAGATGCGCTCGAAGCCGGCGCGCTGCTGCCATCGGCGAAACAGATACCGCGCCTCGCGGGTGGAGAGGCGGCGCCGATGCCGGCTGAGGAAGAGCGGCGCGCTCGGTTCGACGGGCTCGCCACGACGGGCTTTGTGCGCGCAGAGTGCGCCGACCAGGAGGCCTACCGCGGGTGAGAGAAAGGCCACCTGGGGAGCGACCTGTGCGGACCTGTGCCCCGTGCGCTTGAACGTGCGGAGCTCGACGATGGCGCGGGGCGCACCGCTCGCGTGGAGCACATCTCCCACGTCGAGCGCCAGGAGCTCATGGCATCGAAGGCCGGTCCCCAGGGCCACACCGAAGATGGCGCGCTCGCGGACCACGGCGGCGCACGCGCCGAGCAAGAGGCCGACCTCGCGCCGAGTGAGACACTTCATGAAGTGTATCCTGAACCGCTCGAAGATGGCCCCAGCCCGAAAGATGGGTTACAACACCTCACCATGAAACGGATGTTGTGGGCATCGAGCTTCGCGCTCTCGCTCCTCGTCGTTGGGGGAGCCTCAGCGCAGGACAAAAAGCCGTCGGAGACGGACACCACCAACGCGGCCAATGCCGCCGAGGCAAACCAGCGCTTTCGCGAGGGGCTCGACCTCTTCCGCGCGGGGAACACCGAGGGCGCATACCTCAAGTTCAAGCAGGCCTATGCGGTGCTGCAGTCGGTCGACGTGTTGTGGAACCTGGCGATCTCCGAGTTGCGATCGAACCGGCCACTGGACGCCCTTGCGCACCTGCGCGAGTACCAAGCGGACCCGCGCGCAGCGGTAGCCGATCGCGAGAAGGCCAAGGCGTACATCGAAGAAGCGTACGCGCGCACCGGGCACTTGAAGGTCGAAGGACCGCCCGGTGCCGAAGTGCTCGTCGACGCCAAGCCGAAGGGCGCATGCCCGATCACGGCGGAGATCGACGTGGAAGCGGATCAACCGCTCGACGTGCAGATCAAGGTCGAGAACAAGTCGCAGCACGCATCCGTGAAGTGCCCCGCGGGCAAGGTCGTCACCGTGCGCGTCGAAGGCGAAGGCACTGCCACCGTGCGCATCGGCAAGCACACGCCGAATGGACCGCCCAAGGACGAGCCCACCGAGCGAAGCACGGCCGGGTACGTGGTGCCCGGCGCCATCGTGGGACTCGGCGTCGCCGGATTCGTCGGCGCAGGCATCTTCACGGCCATGTCGGGCGGCGCCAAGAGCGACGCCGAAGCCATCGCCGCCGCGTCGCCCGGCCTCTGCAACGACAAGGCGTCCGCCGCCTGCGTGCCCCTCAAGGACAAGCAGGACAAGCAGAACACCCTCGCCACGCTCTCCTACGTCTCCCTTGGCGTTGGCGCCGTCGCCACCGTCGTGGGCGTGATGACCTTCGTCATCTGGCCCAAGAGCAAGAAGAGCGAAGTCTCCGTGTCGCCCACCGCCGGCGGCCTCCTCGTCTCGGGAAAGTTCTGACCATGAACCGCAAACGAACGCTCGGCGCCCTCACGGCCCTCGTCTCCGGCGCTGCCCTCTGGGCCTGCGCGTCCATCACCAACGACGTCTGCGACTACCCCGGCGCCTGCAGCGCAGACGGAAGCGTGTTGCCCGGCGACGGCGGCGCAGACGCCATCTCTTCGTGTGATCCGCAGAAGGATGTAACCTGCATCAGTGAGGAGAAGGGCTTCTTCGTGAAGTCTGGCTCTCAAGGTGGCGACGGCACACGCGCCAAGCCGTTCGCGAAGATTCAGGAGGGCATCGAAGCAGCCACGGCAGCGAAGTTCCGCGTGTACGTCTGCGAAGGCGACTACGCCGAGACGGTCAGCATCAAGAAGACCGTCGGCGTGTACGGCGGCTTGACCGGCTGCGACGCCACCACGTGGACGCCCACCGTGGGCCGCGTCAGCAAAGTGAAAGCCGCTGCCGGGTACGCGCTGGATGCCGCCGCCGGCTCCATCGAGCTCACGGACCTCAGCTTCACTGCGCCCGATTTCGCGGGCCAGACCGAGACCACCGAAGGCACCGCCGGCAAGTCC
>JABFRG010000062.1 GCA_013141295.1 Polyangiaceae bacterium | reverse complement strand
CCTCCCTTCTCGCCGGCGAGCGCCCGGGTGAGCGCCACGGTGACCGGCGTCGGGCGCACCAGCCGGAGCGCAGTGGCCTCGGTGGTGAGCCACGTCAGCTTCGATGCATGTTACAGGAATTCCTTGAAGGCGCTGGGACGCGCCGAAGGCGGCAGCGGATCTGCGCATCTGGAGATCGACGAGGACGGCGTGGTCCAGTCGGTGCGTGTGGTGCTTCCGGGTCCCCTCTCGTCTGCCGCGCCCTGCTTCGCCGGCTTGCTTCGCGGGCAGCGCATGGCGGCGCCCGACACCGGCGGCGCCACCGCCGATCTCGCGTTCACCCTCGTTCCCCAATGAAGAAGAAAGCGCGCGCCTCTCTGCTCGGTGCTCTGGTCCTCGCAGGTTGCCTCGATGGGCCGGTGGGCGACCTGCGTCCGTACCAGGAAGAGGACCCGGCCGACGCGGCCCCGGGCGCCAGCGACGTCGAAGCGGGCGGCCCGGTGAGCTTCGCGCGGGACATTCGCCCACTCATGAACCGTCCCAACGGTCCACGCGCCGGCTGCAAGGAATGCCACTACCCCTCGCAACCGAATCCCCAGGGCTTCGATCTGACGGGTCTGGATCTCTCGAGCCTGGGCGCGCTGCGCAAGGGCGGCGTGAGCACCGGCCGCGGCATCGTGGTGGCCGGGCAGCCGGATGCTTCGGCGCTGGTGCAGAAGCTCGAGGGCACCTACGCGCGCGGCGTTCGCATGCCGAAGGACCGCGGGCCGTGGAGCGTGGACGAGATCGCCCTGGTGCGACGATGGATTCTCGAAGGGGCCAAAGGAGCAGACGACGAATGAGACGCATGATCCTGCCGATGACGCTCGCCGCGGCGATCTCGCTGGGGCTGCTCGGATGCCCCTCTTCCAAGAACCTGGTGGCCAACGGCGAAGCGGTCGATACGTCGCAGCTCTCGCCGGAGCTCCAGTCCGACTATCTCGTGTTCTCGCAGCGCTGCTCCAAGTGCCACGCGCTGTCGCGGGCGCTCAATAGCGGCGATCGCGACGACGTCTTCTGGCAGCGCTACGTGACGCGCATGCGTCGGCAGCCCGCGAGCGGCATCGCGCCCGAGGACGAACCGCCCATCTTGCGCTTCTTGCACCACTACTCGGAGTCGCTCCGGGCCGAGCGCGGAGGTCAGAAATGAACCGCTGGCTCCTCTTCTGCGTGACTGCCCTCGCCGTGGTGGCGGCCCTGGTCTTTCCCTCGCGCGCCGGCGCGGTGGACCGCAACTTCGCGGGCTCGGCCCAGCTCGACTACCACTTCGTGCCGGAGCGGACCGCCCGCGACGGTACGCCGCAGATGTTCGAGGGGTTCACCCTCGAGTCGGCCATGAAGCTCTCGGTGGACGTCTCCGACCACTTCTCGGCCAACGTGAAGGTGTGCTTCGGCTGCCATGGCTTCGAGACCGACATGGCCTACGTCGACTATCGCGTCGCCGACGAGCTCTCGATCCGCGCCGGGCGCCTGAGCCCTTCCTTCGGCGCCTTCAACCTTCGACACGACCCCGCCAACCATCGCCTCAGCGACAAGCCCTTGGTCTACGACATGGGCCGTATGATGCGCATGCGCGACTGGAACCAGGGCGTTCTCCCCAGCCCCTTTCCCGACAACGGCGTGGAGGTGAGCGGGACCCACTGGTTCGGGCAGAAGCTCCAGCTCGACTACGCGGCGCATGCGGTGTCGGGCTTCAAAGGCGACTCCACCTCGACCGATCTCGACTTCGTGCAGTCGCGCACCGGAAGCCTCTACTACGTGGACAACAACGCGCGGCCTTCGTTCGGAGGGCGTTTGGCCCTCACCGCGCGCTTCTCGCAGTTCACCGACGCCACGTTGGGGGCGAGCGCCATGGGCGGCACCTTCGACCCCAACAACGATCTCACCTATCTCATCGTGGGCGGCGATCTCTCGTTCCGCTTCAACAAGGTGAATCTCCGCTTCGAATACCTGCTTCGAAGACAGGAATTCGACACGTCGCAGCCATCGCGCTTCAAGTACGATGTTCCTGCCAATGGCAACTACTTCCTCAAGCACGGCGGCTACGGTGAGCTGGAGATACCGGCCACCCGGACCCTCGACCTCATCGGGCGCGTCGACTTCATGTATCGCTCCGGCAATCTTCCGGTAGCCAGCGCGCTCCAGGCCCGGAGCGGCGTGTTCCGCTACACGCTCGGCACCGCGTACACCATCGAGCGCGGCCTGCGCGCCAAGTTCTCCACCGAGCTGTGGAGCTTCTCCGACGAGGGCGTGACCGGCCGGCACAACGCCGTGAGCGCGCACGTAGCGCTGGTGGGAGCGTTCTGACCTCTCAATCGGACGCTTCTTCGTAGCCGGCATCGCGCTTCTCTTTGATGCGGCGGTCGGCGTCGCGCCAGGCAGCGCGGGCGTCGGGGAACGCGGCGCGGGTGATCTCCACGCTGCCACCACCGCCGAAGCGGCGCACCACCACGGTGGCGCCATCGAGCGCGACCTCCCAGGAGACGCCGTCGCGGACGAACCGACGATAGGCCGGCGCCTCGCTTTCGGTGGGCGGGACCGCCGGGGCCTGCGTGACCGCCGGGGCCTGCGTGACCGCCGGGCTCGCGGGTTTGCGCTCGAAGACCGCATCGTGGCGAACGCCGACGTAGGAAGGAAACCGCGGCACGCCGTCGTTCGAGAGCTCTTGGTAGCGCACGGTGACGATGCTCCCGATGGGCGGAGGCGCGTTGCGCTCCGCGTCGCTGAGGCCGGTGCCGACCGAGAAGCGCGTGCCGTCGGCGAGGATGCACTCGAGCGCACCCAGGCGCCCCTTGTGCTTGCCCATGCCCGGCAGGTGCGCCACCACCTCGGCCTCGGCGTCCTTGAAGCTCTTGACCTTCAGGAGGGTGTGCGAGCGGCCGACCTCGTAGAGGGAGCCGGGCTTGCGCATCATGAGCCCCTCGCCGCCCAGCGACTCCACCCGCCGGAGCTCCTCGCGCAGGTGGGTCAGGCTCTCGCAGCGCACCTGCGCGTGGGCGGCCACGTGCGCCGCGAGGCCCGGCGCGCAGACCCGGAGCACGTGCTCTTGCCGAGCCTCGAAGGGGGCCGCTTCGGCCGGCGCATCGAAGACCACGAAGGAGACGTCACGCCAGCCGGCCCCGCGATCTTGTCGCCGCACCACGCTCACGGTCTTCTGGAAGGCGCCGCGGCCACCCCACAGCTCGCCATCGAGGGGCGTCTTGGGGAGCTTCTCCACGAACCAATCCGGTGCAAGATACACATTGCCGAGGCGCGAGAGGAAGCGCTCACCGTCCCAATAGGCGCGTACACCGTCGAGCTTCTCGCTCATCCACCAGCCGGTGAGGTCCGCGTCGTTCTGCCAGCTATGCGCCAGCAGCAACGGAGGCGCCTTGCCGGCCTCCGCCGAGGACGATGCGCCGGTGGACGCGGACCGCGCCGAGGGCTGGCCCACGCGCGCCGCTTCCGCAGCCTCACCGCGGAGCGCCCGTAGGTGCTTGCAGGTGCGGCGATCGATGGCGCCTCCCTGGTGCCGCCAGGCGGGGCAGGTGCAAGAGTAGGCGCCGCCGGTGTTCTTCAGGACGTACGGCTCGGCCCCGGAGCCCTTCACCTCGCGCGATTCACCGTCTGCCAGATCGTCGTCCGGCACGGGCCCGGGCGCGCTGGGGGCGGCCGGCGTGGAGGTTACGGGTGCCTGTTTCCACCAGGGCTTTTCGGCCATCGCCGGACGATACCTGCTGGAGGCCGGCGCGGTCTACCGGGAGGCTCGCGCCTCCGGAGCGACGTCGAGGCGCGGCTCAGCGCAGGCTGAACGACTTGCCCACCACCACCGGGCTCCCGTCGTAGGCGGGGACGTGGATCTTCTTGAACTGTGACGAGATGCAGCCGGCGACCGGCGAGCCGATCCACGGACCGGCGTCGACGATGGCGTCCTTCACGGCGCCGGAGGGCTCGAAGGTGAGCTTGACGTGGCCTTCGCCTCGCGGCGCGTTGGTGACCTTGCAACGCGTGAGCTCTACACGTTCCAGCGCAGCCGATGCCGCCGCGCGGTCGAAGGGCGTTTGCTTGGCGTCTGCGGTACCGGCGAAGAGACCGAAGGCGACGGGCACGAGGAGGGCGGAGATGCGGAGGTCCATGCTCCGGGTAGAGCAACCTTCGGACCAACGCGAGGCTTTGCGAGTTCTGCGGCGATCCCGAAGGGGCAGACCGACCCGAGCGGAGTTTTCCCTTGGCGCTTCAGGAACGCTTCACCGCGTGAGGGTCTTCGGATCCACCGTCGCCCCCGGGAACGGCGCGGGGGCGACGACGGCGAAGGGCCAACACCACCAGCACCATCATGTTGCCCATCGCACAGCCACGCGTCCGCCCCGGCGGCACTTCGCCACTCCCGCTGCGGGCGACGCCACTGGCAGTGGGCGCCGCCGACGGTGGAGCAGCGTCTACGCCGCCGTCGTCCGGCGGCGAGCCTGCGTCGACCACGGCCACCGGAAGCGTCCGCGGGTTGGCCACGATGAAGTCGAGGAGCGCGCCCATGCGATCGCGGCTGGATACGGCACGCCACTCGCCCGCGTGATCCGCGCCGGGCAGAAGATTCCAGCTCACCGCGTAGCCGCAGCGCTCGGCGGCGGCCCGGAGCTCCTTGGCGAGCCCATGGTAGGGATTCTTGTCGCCCACCAGAAAGTACGCGGGCCGCGCGGCCGATGGCTCGCAGCTGGTGATGGCGGGGGCCATGCCGCCCCCCAGGAAAGCCACGACGTTGTATTCTGCACCCAGCTCCGGCAAGCGGTAGCCCAGGTACGAGGCGCCGCCCGACCACCCCACCACGGCGATGCGCGAGGGATCGCTGCCGATGGCGCGGGCGTACTCGGCCACGCGCAACCGGAGCCAGGAGGGATCGCCGTTCCACCGCCAGTAGCTCCCCGCGCTGCACCCTTCGCTGCGGGGGCACGTGGGGACGAACAGCCCGATGTCACGCTCCGCCGCCAGCGCGCGAAAAGGCGTCCGCGCCGCCTGGGCGCTTTGCCCGTCGCCATGGAGCACGACCACCAGCGGCCTTCCGGTCGTCTTCGGATCGTCGCGAAGGCACGCCGCGCACGGGAGCTCCAGCCCGGCCAAGAGGAGCGGCACCAGCCACATGCGCCGAGTAAAACACGCTTTCGAGCAAACTTCTGCGGGAGCGTGGTGTCCAAGGTCTCATGCGCCTTCCTTCGCTCGGACCGAACAGTGCAGCCGTCGTCGGCCTGACCGGCTTCTACGCGAGCTTGGCCTGCGCGGTCATGGGCATCTACGCCATCGACGCGCTCAGCCCCTCCACCTTTCGCATCGTCATGGGGCTCTCGGCGATGCTCGCGGCTCCGACGTTCCTGGTGGCGGTACGAGCGCGCAGCGACGGCCGGGCTGGCTTGGCCAGCGTGACCCTCGCGGTGGGCTCCGGAATCGTCCTGGGCGCATTGGCATCTTGGCTCGTGCAGCACGACGTGGGCCAAGA
>JABFRG010000737.1 GCA_013141295.1 Polyangiaceae bacterium | reverse complement strand
GGCAGCGACGTGCGCGGGCGTCCGCCGAGATCGATGGGAGTGGGGAGCGCCAGCGACGGCGTCGAGCGCGCGACGCTGGTGCTGGAGCGCCGCGGACCGGCCGCCTGCTTGAGCGAACGTGCGTGCGCGTCGATGTCCCAGTTCTCTTCGTCGCCGGTGAGGGCGAGGAGGTTGTCGACCGAGTACGCCTCCTCGGGGATGGGCGCGTCCACGTCCACTTCCAGCGCGTAGCTGTTGGGATCCGCGGTGTGAATGTCGTCGAGCTCCACGTCCTCCGTGAGATCGATCGTGGAAATCACTTCGTGGGAGGAAGGGGGCCGGGGCGCGCCCGGACCGCTGTTGCGGCTCGTCGCCATTGCCCGCCACTGTATCCCGAAGTATTCACGCGTGGGAAGACGAGCTGCGTGGGGCGGGCCAGAAGACGTCGAAACCGCCATTTTGCCCGAACGCGCCAGTGGTGGCGCCCGGGCGTCAGGGGCTGCAGACCGCGCCCGCGTCCTTGAGAACGCACTTCTGGTTCTTCGCGCCGCACTCGTCGGCGAACGCGGTGATGTGGTTGTTCTTGCAGGTGATGACCAGGTTGTCGCTGAGCGTCGGCCAGTCGAACTGGAACCCGCAATAGCGTCCGTCCTTGGGCCGTGTGATGCAGTCGTCGCACACGTCGGGCACGCCCGGCGGCATGACGAAGCATCCCTGCCCACAGACGGTGATCTGCTTCACCTTGTTGGCGGAGCACTCCACCAGGTGATTCAGGGGATCCTTCCCTGGATAGCTGCCGATCTTCCCTTGGATGGCGCAGTACAAGCCCGTGCCGCCGGCCGTGCAGGGGTTCGCGTCGGTCTTGAAGACGCCGTTGCCCGCGTCGCGGTTGATGCCCGCGTCGGCTTTGGCGGCGTCGATGCCGCTGCCGGCCTCGCTCGCCGCAGGCCCGCCATCGGCCAGCGGAGCGTCGTCGTCGAACCGCACGAGCAGGCTGCACGCGACGAGCCCGGAGCCGGCGCCGAGCAGCAGTGCTTTCGCGAAAGGCCTCACGATCGATCCCATCCTAGCACCGTTGGCGCAACTCGGGAGGTATCGCGACGTTCAGAAGGGGCGGCCCAGGGTCTCCGCTACCGGGATCAAGTCGGCGCACGCGGCCTTGGGCAGAGCGTGCTCTTCCTCGGGATCGGCCACCACGTCGAAGCAGAGCCAGTCCTGGTCGGACTGGGTCGCCACCAGCTTACGGCGCCCGGCGATGGCGCCCCAGTTGCGGAATGCGCAGGCCCACAGGCCCGTGCAGTTGGACATCACGTGCGGCACGTCGGGGCTGCTTCCGCCGCGGAGCAGGCTCTCGCCGGGAATCTCGCGCCGGAACGGGCGCACCTCCGGCGCGTCCCACAGACCCAGCAGATCCATGAAGGTCGGGAAGAGATCGAGCGACGTCACCGGCGCGTCCTTGGCCCGGGTGAGCCCCTTCGCTTCGGCGTCGGTGAGCGTGCCCGGCGGGGCGTCGACCCAAGCGGGGATGTGCACCTCCGGCTCGAACAGCGTCCCGGTGTGGCTGTGCGAGCCCTTCTCGAACATCTGCTCGCCGTGGTCCGACGCGTAGACGATGACGGTGTCCGGGGCGAGCTTGCGCACCTCCTGGATCAGCCGCGCGATGCTCCGATCCTGGTGGTAGATGGCGTCGTGGTACCGATTGAGGATCTCCACCCGGTGGGAGAACGACGGGTCCTCGCCCTCCGGTTGGAACGGCGCGTCGCCGGGGTCGATGCGATAGGGAAAGTGGGTGTTGGAGAGGTGCACCACGCCCACGAACGGCTGCTTCAGCGCTGGCACGTCGGCGAGCACGCGGTCCACCAGGCGCGCATCGTCGGCTCCGGTCTCGAGGGGCGGGCTCTCCTCCAGCTCGGCGGCGTGCGCACCCCGTGTAAAATGCATGCTCTCGAGCCAGCGGCCGGAGTTGCCGAAGAGCATGTTCTGCGAGGTCCAGTAGGCGGTGTCGAGGCCGGCGGCCGCCGCGTACTCCCAGATGAGCGGCGCGCGATGTGCCTGATCGCGGCTCACCTCGGGCGCGTTCCCCGACCACATGACGAGCAGCGAGATGGCGGTGGTGGAGTCGACCGTGCGCATCTGCAGGAGCGGGAAGCGCTGCGGGGCGGCCTGGTTGGAGAACGGCGTATTGGTGCAGTTGGGTGTAAAGGCCACGCAACTCGACTTGGCGCGCACCGACTCGTTGAGCACGAAGAGGACGTTACGCTTGCGCGCGGGCGTGGCGTGCAGCTGGGGCAGGGGCGCCGGCGTTCGCGGGCCCGGGTGCAACCGTTCCACCGTTTCGTTGTGGTTCCAGCGGGCGCGGCCCAGCTGCCCCATGGCCGAGAGGTACATGACGTCCGGCAGCGTGCCTTGCTCGGCCCCGCGGGACGGAGAGACCAGGAGCGACACCAGGAGGCAGACGGTGGCCACGTCCAGGTACAGCCCGGTGCGGCGCCTCCGGGTCGGGCGAAGGAAGCGCATTGCCAGCGGAAGGAAGAGCGCGACCACGGCCGGCGGGAGGAGCGCCCGGGCGAATCCGCCGCGATCGCTCCACAGCTGCTGTCCGATGCTGGGCAGCATGGAGGTGCCCACCAGCACCGCCCGGTGGTTCATGTACGCGTGGTACCGCGCGAAGGTGTAGACCTGCGCGCCCACCGCGATGATGGCCACCAGCACCAGGAGCAGGTGCGACGCGTGGCGCCGGAGCCCGCCGCGCCGGGCTGCCGCACCGAGGAGGCCGGCCCACAGGCCGGCGGAGACCACGCACGAGGCGACGTAGACCAGGCGTGCGCTGCCGCCGAAGCTCTGCACCTTCGCGGGACGCGCCGAGAGATCCATCGCCAGGACGAGGAGCGTCGGGACCGCCAGGAGCGCCCACCGGGAGGCCCGCCAGCGCGAGAGCACGCCGCGGATGCCGCGCACACGCTGCCGCCACCGGCCGCTGGGACGAGCGGGCTTCGGGGGAGGCAAGGGGCGCTTCGGGTTGTCGAGGGGAGCCGCGGTCATCGATGCGAGGGCGAGTAGCGCGCCCGAGGAGGGGGCGAGGGTCCGCGTACTGCTAACCGGTACTGCGGCCGCGTCAAGTGCAACCGGCCCCTCAATACCCGCAGACCGGGCAGCGATAGCGCGGGGGTGGCCGGTCGAAGGGGCGCCCGCGTCCACCGCCCTCGGCCAGAGGGACCAGGTCGGCGCAGTGGGCCAGCGGCTGGCGGGTCTGTTCTTCGGGATCGCGATCGAGGTCGAAGCAGAGCCAATCGCCCTCGCCTTCGGTGGAGAACAGCTTGCGACCACCGGCAAGAACCCCCCAGTTGGCGTAGGCGCAACCCCAGATGCCGGTGCAATTGGTCATGACGCGCGGCACGTTCGAATCGCTGCCGCCCCGGAGAAGGCTGCGGCCGGGCATGCGGGCGCGGAGACCTTGGATCTCCTTGGCGTCGTCGATGCGCAGAAGATCGAGCAGCGTCGGCATCACGTCGAGCGAGGTGAGCCGCGTGCGCTCGAGCCGCGCCAGGGCCGCGCGCTCCTCGGCGGAAAGGGCGCCGTTGACGTCGTCGATCCAGGCCGGCACGTGCACCTCCGCGTCGTAGAGCGTGCCGGTGTGCCCGTGGGCGCCGTGCTCGTGCATCTGCTCGCCGTGGTCCGAGAGGTACACGATGACCATGGGCTCCCGCTGGGCGTGGGCTGCAGCGACGAGCCGGGCGATGCTCCGGTCCTGGTGCCAGATGGCGTCGTCGTAGCGGTTCTTCAGCTCTTTCTTGTAGTAGGGGCCGGTCTCGTCGGTCTCCGGTTGGTACGGCGCGTCGCTCGGGTCGATGAAGTAGGGGTAGTGCGTGTTGGAGAGGTGCACCACGTCGATGAAGGGCCGGCCGTAGGTGCCGAGGTCGGCGATGGCGCGATCCACCGCCTTGGCGTCGTCGGCGCCGGTGTCGAGGTCGGGCTCGGCCTCGAGCTCCGTGGCGCATACGCTGCGTGTAAAATGCACGCTCTCCACCAGCTTCCCCTGGTTGCCGAACAGGAGGTGCTGGGAGGTGTGGTACCCGGTGGCGTAGCCGGCCCTGGCCGCGTACTCCCAGACCAAGGGCGCCGACAGCGCATCGTCGCGCGACGACTCCGGCGGCAGGCCCGACCACATGACGGAGATGCTGATGGCGGTGGTGGAGTCGAGCACGCGCATCTCGCGGAGCGGCAAGCGCGCCTTGGCGGCCTCGTTGGAGAACGGCGTGGCGGTGCAGGCTGGGTCGTAGCCGACGCAGCTGCTGGCGGCGCGCACCGACTCGTTGAGGATGAAGAGGACGCTGCGGCGGCGACCGGGGTCGAGAGCAATCTGCGGCACCGGCAGCGGCGAACGTGCGCCCGGATGCACCCGCTCCACGGTTTCGTTGTGGCCCCAGCGCGCCTTCGACACCTGGCCCACGGCGGAGACGAACATCACGTCGAAGGCCGCCCCCTGTCGGCCGCCCCGGTTCGGAGACACGAAGGCTGCAGCGAGAAACCCGAGCGCGGCGCCATCGAGGCCGAGCGGGGCCCACCGCGCTTCGGTCGGCGCCCAGCGACGGAGCGCCGTGGGCACCAGTGCGGCGAACGCGAGCACCGGTCCGAACACCAGCAGCGCGCGGCCGGCGTCGCCCACCAGCTGCGTGGGCGTCGGCACCAAGGTGGTGCCCACCAGCGCTGCCGCGTGATCGAGGAACGCGTGGTACTGCGCGTAGACGTAGAGCTGCACGCCGACGCCGTGGACCGCGAAAAGGAGCAGGAGACCGTGGGCCATGTGGCGTGCGCGACCGCTCCGGGCCGCCACCGCGCCGAACAGGGAAAGCCACACCAGCACCGAGAGCGCCGCGCTGCAGATCCAGAAGCCCAGCTCCGTGCCGTCGTAGCGGGGCAGGCGCCGCCACCGGAGCACCGTGTCGAGCGCGGCCGGAAGCGCAGCGAGCGCGAGACGGAGGACGACGCGAAGGGAAGGGCGGAGCACGGGCCGGCGCACCCTCCCGCATTCCCCCGCGGTCCGTCAACGGGACTCCGGCTCCCAGGCGTAAAATCAAGAAATTACGACATCTTGCGTGGATACTATGCGGCGCGTGAGGAATCGAGTTGCGTTCATGCGTATGAGAGCATAGAACAAACCCGTGCTCGAGACTGCCTCACCCCGCTGGGAGCTCTACCGCGCGCTCGCAGAGCCGCTCCGGCTTCGTCTGCTGGCGCTGGCCGCGGAAGAAGAGCTGGCCATCGGCGAGCTGGCGGAGCTCCTGGACGAGTCCCAACCGAACGTCTCCCGCCACGCGGCTTCGCTCAAGCAAGCGGGCCTGGTGAGCGTGCACAAGCAGGGGACGCGCAGCCTCCTTCGGCTCCGCGACGATGCGCGACGCGATCCCGTCGTCCTCGATGCGGTGCGGAGTGGTCGCGCCCTCTGCGAGGCCGACGGCAGCCTGGGCCGCGTCGAATCGGTGGTGCTCGCCCGCGACGCGGTGGGCCGGGAGT
>JABFRG010000865.1 GCA_013141295.1 Polyangiaceae bacterium | reverse complement strand
TCGTGAGATGCAGCTCCCCGAGCCCGAGCCCGAGCCCGAGCCCGAGCCCGAGCCCGTGGCGGTGCCCGAAACGCCGGTGTGAACAGACCAAACAGGTCGATAAGGGCCGCTCGAACGACTGCCGACGCACCGCCCCTGCGCCCTCCTCTCCCTCGCGCCACCTCTCCACGCCACCCCAGCGCGCAGCGCCGCAACGTAATGTCGCGACCGAAAACGAAGACGGCGCCGCTCCCGAGGGAGGGCGCCGTTCTCGCGTTCGAAGTCGGCCTGCTCAGTGGTGCGGAGCGGCGGGCTTCTCGTCCTTCTTCTCTTCGCCCATCGAGCCGCTGTGCGCGGGCTCGGCCTTGGGCTCGAAGCCGCCAGGAGCCTGCTTGTCGTTGGCTTCGCCCAAGTACACCTTGTTGCCCTGAACGTCGTTGAGCTCGTTCTGTCGGCGATCGGTGTCGTTCAACGTGTAGGCGAAGAAGACGCCGATGAAGAGGAGCCCGCACACGAACATGAGCGCGTTGAACTTGTTGTCGTACTTCAAGTGCATGAAGAACGTGACGACGAGCGACGCCTTGATGCTCGCGATGATGATGGCGACCGCGAGGTTCAGCGACCCCAGGTGCACGTAGGACACCCCGACGGTGACCACCGTGAAGAAGATGAGTGCCAGGAAGATGCCGACGTAGAGCCGGAGCGACGAGATGTGCGAGTGCACCATTCCGTCTTCGGACTCGCCGCCGTCGGTTTCGTGGTGTTGTTCCGCGTGTTCGGAGGAGGATGACATGGTCTCTTCGATCCTTCAGTCGATGAGGTAGAGCAGCGGGAACAGGTAAATCCACACGAGGTCGACGAGGTGCCAGTAGAGCGCCGTCAGGTCGACACCGGTGTAGTAGTCCTTGGAGAAGTCACCGCGTTCGTTGCGGCGCAAGATCCAGATGAACACTCCGATACCCACCGCCACGTGCACGCCGTGGATACCGGTGGCCATGAAGTACAGCGAGTAGAAGATGTGCGAGTTGCCGGGGAGCTCCGGCGACCCTGCCACCAGGTGGTGGTGGTCCGGGTGGAAGTACTGCCCCGGCAGGAGCCCCGCCTCGAACTTGTGGTGGTACTCGAAGTACTTCACCACGAGGAACGTGAAGGCGCAGAGGATGGTGAGGATGATGTACGTCGACGTGTTGCGCTTCTGTCCGAGCTGCGCCGCGCGCACCGCGAGGGCGGCGGTGAGGCTGGAGAAGAGCAGCACGATGGTGTTGCCCGCGCCCATCAGGCGGTTCAACTGGTGCGAGGCCGCCGAGAACATCTCCGGATACCAGCTCCGGAAGATGCCGTAGGCGACGAAGATGCCGCTGAAGAACAGGAGCTCCTGCACCAAGAAGGCCCACATGCCGATCTTGGCCGCATCGAACTGCTGGGCGGGGGTGTCGAAATGGTGCGCGAGATACTTCGGATGGTCGTGCCCATGACCGTGGTCATGGCCGTCGCCTTCCTTGTGCTCGTACTCGTCGGCGGCTGCCGCTTCTGAAGTCATGTCGCTTCGTTTCCCTTCACATCACTCGGCAAGTCATGGGTCGTCGAGGGGATTCCCTCGATCCGGCCCCGCTCTCGAAAGCGGGGCGCGGCGGGCCGCCACGGGGGGCGACCGGCTGGTGGTCAGTCCTCCGAAAGCTCTTCTTCGGTGGCGAGGTGGTAGTCGTATGGGCCCTTGGTCACGACAGGGACCTTGAGGAAGTTGTGGAGCGGAAGCGGTGATGGTGTCTTCCATTCGAGCGCCACCGAGCCCCACGGATTGTTGGTGGCCTTCTTGCCAGAGGCGAGAGACTCGATGAACATCACCAGCATGACGATGAAGCCGACGCCGAGAATCCACGAGCCCACGGTGGAAACCTGGTGCAGCGTGGTGAACTCCGGCAGGTAGTCGTAGTAGCGGCGCGGCATGCCACGGCTCCCGAGGATGAACTGCGACATGAAGGTCACGTTGAAGCCGATGAACACCAGCACGAAGGCAATGCGCGCCTTGCCCTCGTCGTACATCTTGCCGGTGAACTTGGGCCACCAGTAGTGGAGGCCGCCCACGAAGGCGATGACCGTTCCGCCGACCATGACGTAGTGGAAGTGCGCGACCACGAAGTAGGTGTCGTGGAGGTGCACGTCGACCGCCAGCATGGCGAGGAAGAGACCGGTGAGGCCGCCGATGGTGAAGAGGAAGATGAACCCGAGGCCGTAGAGCATCGGAGAGCGCAGGTCGATGGATCCCTTGTACAAGGTGGCGATCCAGTTGAAGATCTTCACCCCCGAGGGGATACCCACGAGGAAGGTGAGCGCGGAGAACACCATGGTGGAGTACTCGCTCATGCCGGCCACGAAGAGGTGGTGACCCCAAACGAGGAAGCCGAGGAGCGCGAGGCCCAGGGAGCTCATGGCGATGAAGAAGTACCCGAACGGCGCCCGGCGGGAGAAGGTGCAGATGATCTCGCTCACCACGCCCATGGCCGGGACGATCATGATGTAGACGGCCGGGTGCGAGTAGAACCAGAAGAAGTGCTCGAAGAGGACCGGGTCGCCGCCCATCGAGGGGTCGAAGATGCCCAGGTGGAGGACGCGCTCGAAGATGAGGAGGAGCAGCGTGATGGCGAGCACCGGGGTGGCGAGCACCTGGATGATCGAGGTCGCGTAGAGCGCCCAGCAGAAGAGCGGAAGGCGGCGCCAGGTGAGACCCTTGGCGCGCATCTTGTGCACGGTGGCGATGAAGTTCACGCCGGTGAGAATCGACGAGAAGCCCATGATGAACGCCGCGCCGATCATCGGGATGACGGCGGAGTTCGAGAACTTCGAAGAGTACGGCGTGTAGAACGTCCAGCCGGTGTCCACGCCGCCGTGGATCATGCTGTAGAGCCCGAAGCAGGCGCCGAAGCAGTAGATGTAGAACGAGGCCAGGTTCAGCTTGGGGAAGGCCACGTCGATGGTGCCCAGCTGCACCGGCAGCATGATGTTGCCCATGGCCGCCGGAATCGACGGGATGATGAACAAGAACACCATGATGACACCGTGGAGCGAGAACACGTGGTTGTACGTGGTCGCGTCCATGATGGTGCGCCCGGGGGTGAGCAGCTCCAAGCGCACCAGGATGGCCATGATGCCACCGAGGAGGAAGGAGACGAGGACCGCGACCAGGTACATGACGCCAATGCGCTTGTGGTCGAGCGTGAACAGCCAGCTGGCGAGCCCCTTCTGCGCGAGATAGCTCGCGTGGGGGTCGGGTGCTGCAGTTCCGCTGTGGGGGCTTGCTACCGTTGCCATGTCACTTCACCGTCTTGAGGTAGGCGAGAATCGCGTCGAGCTTCGCGTCCGTGAAGACGAACGGAGGCATGTTGCCGTTCTCGAATCCCTTCACGACCTTTGCGTTGGGCCGGAGAATCGATTCGCGGAGGTAGTTTTCGTCGACGTCCACCGAAGAACCATCGGAGAGGTTCTCCTTGCGGCCGAAGATGCCCTTGTAGGTGGGGCCGGTGCCGGCGGAGCCGTCGACGCTGTGGCAGGTGTAGCAACCGGACTTCTGCACGAGCTCTTTGCCCCACTCGTCGGGCTTCTTGTCGCCGGGGCCGGAGATCTCCTGCATGTGCTTGTCGTACTCGGCCTGGGAGACGACCTTGATGATGGCCCCCATGGAGTAGTGACCACCGGAGCCGGGCTTCTCGCCGGCGCCGCAGTACTCGGCGCAGAACACCTGGGCCTCGCCCTCGCGGGTGGGGGTGAACGCCAGCTGCGAGTACATGCCGGGGACGGTGTCCTTCTTCAGGCGGAAAGCCGGGATGAAGAAGCTGTGGAGCACGTCGGAGGACGACATGACGAGCTTGACCGGCTTGTTCACCGGGAGGTAGAGCACCGAGCCCTCGCCCTCACCGTTCGGGTACTGGAAGCTCCAGTTCCAACGCTGACCGCGGACGCGCACTTCGAGGGCGTTCTCGCTGGCCACCGCGTTGTGGATGTAGAAGTCGAAGGAGACGTGGAACATCACGATGATCATGAAGAACGGGATGATCGTCCACGTCAGCTCGAGCTTCGTGCTGTCCTTCGTCGGTGCCGCCTTCACGCCCTTTTGGCGGCGGTACTTCCACACGAAGTAGAGCATCGCGCCGACGATGCCGACGAAGAAGACGACGCTGAACCAGTAGATGAAATAGTAGAGCGCATCGTACCCGGCGCCGGACGACGACATGATGACCGGCAACTGCGCGGTATCGGAGGCGGGTTCTTTTGCGTCGAGTAGGGGCTGAAACAGAAGCATTCCGTTCACGCTTGCCGTCAAAGGGGTGGTCACGAGGGAGAGCCGGCGGGGGCCTGGGTAGCGCCCGTCTCCGGAGGAGGGAGTTTGTTTTCGGTATCGTCTTCGTCGAGCTTCTTGGCGCGGCGCTTCTTCGCCTCGCGGCGCCAGAAGATAGCGAGCGCGGCGAACAGCAAGACCGCACAGGCGGTCGCGCCGAGGCGCATGACGCGCCAGGCGACCAGCACGTAGCGGCCACCCTGCGGGTCGTAGTGGTAGCAGTAGAGGATGATCTGCTCGACGGTGGAGATGCTGCGGCCTTCGGAGGCCTCGAGGAGGCCGAGCCGGAAGTCGTTGGGAGAGAACTCGAGCCCGTAGAGGTAGCGGGCCATCTCGCCGGTGGGCTTCACCAGCATGACCACCGCGGGGTGCCCGAACTGCTTTTGTTCGGCGTCGTACTCGTACTGCACGCCGCCGGAGTTGGCGGCCAGATCGATGTTGGTCTTGTCGCCGGTGAGGAAGTGGAACCCCTGCTCGGCCGAGGGGTAGTTGTAATCTGCAAGCACCATGGCCCGGCGCTTGGTGACCGCGTCGCGGGTCTCGTTGGGGTCGATGCTCACGACGATCACGTCGAAGTCGGTGCCGACCTTCCAGGGAATCGCCTTCATCCCCTTCACCGCCGCCTTGAGCACCATGCTGCAGAGCACGGGGCACGAGTGGTAGGCGAAGATGAGAACCCGGGGCTTCTTCTTGTCGAAGAGATCGCCCAGAGCGACCTCACGGCCATTCTCGTCTTTGAAGCGCGCGGCCAGGGCCAGCGGGGCGTCGAGGTGCTCGGCCACGCCCACATGCTCGAGCTCCTTTGGCGTGATCGCAGGCTGCGCCCCGGAGATGCTCGGAACGAGCAACACCAGGAGCGCGGCGAGCGCAGCGACGAAGGAGACGAGGGCTTTCATTCAGTGATGGGGAGCCGTGGGTGCGGTGGTGGGAGCAGCCGTGGGCGCGGTGCCCGGAGCCGGGGCAGAGCCGTGGGGCGCCGGGGCGCTCCCGGTAGCCGTAGGGGCCGGAACCGGCAATGTCGAGTCGGGGGCCGGCGCCGAGGGCGTGGGCGCCGGAGCGTCGACGGCCTTCTGCGGAACGGCCTTGGGCATCTTGCTCCAGCCGATGAGGGCGCCGGTGTCGTCGGACTGACGGGGCGAGAGGTCGACGCCGCCGCCGCTGAGACCGTCGCGACCGCGACGGCCCACTTC
>JABFRG010000567.1 GCA_013141295.1 Polyangiaceae bacterium | reverse complement strand
CCCCGCGCTCGCCGGAGGCACGCTCGAAAATCGCCAATTCCAGCCTCGCGTGGCCATGCTGGAACGCTGGCCCGAGCTCGCGGGGCTGCGAGACGGGCCGGCTTGTCCAATGAATAATCCGGGCTAGCGGACGCGCCGCTGGAACTTCGCCTCAGCCTTTTGGCGCTTTCACGTTGGGGGGTCGCTTCGCTCCCCCTCGTGCTCGATTCTGCGCGCCTCTTCTCGACGATAGTCATCGGTGGTCAGCGCTTTCACGTTGCGGTCCCTTCGCTCCCCCTCGTGCTCGTGCTCGTGCTCGTGCTCGTGCTCGTACTCGTGCTCGATTCTGCGCGCCTCTTCTCGACGATAGTCATCGGTGGTCAGCGCTTTCACGTTGCGGTCCCTTCGCTCCCCCTCGTGCTCGTGCTCGTGCTCGTACTCGTACTCGTGCTCGATTCTGCGCGCCTCTTCTCGACGATAGTCATCGGTGGTCAGCGCTTTCACGTTGCGGTCCCTTCGCTCCCCCTCGTGCTCGTGCTCGTACTCGTACTCGTGCTCGATTCTGCGCGCCTCTTCTCGACGATAGTCATCGGTGGTCAGCGCTTTCACGTTGCGGTCCCTTCGCTCCCCCTCGTGCTCGATTCTGCGCGCCTCTTCTCGACGATAGTCATCGGTGGTCAGCGCTTTCACGTTGGGGGTCGCTTCGCTCCCCCTCGTACTCGTTCTGCTGGCCGTGCTCGAGGCTCGCGGGCGGAGCTCTACGCCTTGAGGACGAGCTTCTGCTCTCCGCTCACGCGGATGGCTTCGCGGGCTAGCTCGTCGGCGCGCTCGTTGAGGGGAACTCCGGCGTGGCCGGGTACGTAGACGAGCTTGCAGGTGGGGTGCTTGGCGAGGGCGCGCTTGGTGAGCGCGATGAGGTCGTGGTTGACCTTCGGCTTCCATCCCTTAGTAAGGACGCCGATGGCGTACTGGCTGTCGGTGTGGAGGAGGATGCCGGGGGTGCCGGCGGGAATGCACTCGAGGGCCTTGAGGATGGCGGTGAGCTCGGCGACGTTGTTGGTGGCCGTTCCGAGGTAACCGTAGCCGTCGATGGGTGAGCCCCCGGGCGGCACCAGCACCGCACCCCAGCCGGCGGGGCCCGGGTTTCCGGAGCACGCGCCGTCGGTATAGGCGATGAACGCGTCGGCGGCGTGGACCGTGCTCGCCACCTCGGCTGCCGCCTTTGCCTTCTTGGCCTTGGGGTCCTTCTTGGGCGTCACCTCGCCGGGGACGCAGGTCTCGTCGGGCAAGACCTCCGTCTCGACGCCCTCCAGATTCCGCACCGCTGCCTGGTAGGCGCGGGTGTCGGTCGGTCGATAGCGGATCTCGACCCGCCCCCCTTGGGCGTCGAGCGCGCCGGCCGCTGTTGCACGCGCAAGTACCCGCTGCCCCCGAAGCGTCGCACGTACCCAAGGCATATTTCAGAACTCGCCGGAAAGAACCGCACCCGGGGTGCTGCCGAGCACCGGGGCAAGTTGGAGGTTTCGAGGGCCGTCGACGCGCCCCTTCAGGGGCTGCTTGTCTTCCTTGTCGCCGGTGACGAGGACGATGACGCCGCCGATGACCATCGCGGCGCCGACGCTGCTGGCAACCCAGAAGACCGTGCTGTTGGTGGTGGCGTTCGTGTTCGCGTCGCACAGCGAGCGATCGGTGGCGGCCCCGGTGGCCGGTTTGGCCGCGGCGCTCGAGCACCGACCCGCGTCGAAGCTGCTGCCATCGGCGGAGACGCCGACGAACACCTTCTTGTTGTCGTTGGGCACGGCGGCCCACTTGTCCTGCGCCTCGCTCCTGTTGTTGAGGTACCGGATGCCAAAGTAGGACGAGAAGGCCATGGAGGCTGCGCCGACACCCACCAGCGACCACCCGACGATGGGCCGGACGTTGGTGCCGCTTCCGCCGGTCTCTTTCGGCGGTGTGGTCGTGGCGCCGCTCAGATCGACGAGGGCCGAGCCGCCCGCCGAGATGGTGACGGTCTTCTTGACCGTGACGCACGGCTTGAGGAGCTCGAAGGTGTGCGGGCCGGGGCCCACCTCGACCTGGAGCGCACCGTGATCGAGCTCGCCCTTGCGCTCCCCATCGACGGCCACCGGACAATCGTAGTTGTTGGCGCGAATGCGGGCGGTCGCCGGCTGCGCCGTGGGCACGCCGAGGAGCTGCCCCAGGAGGTTGCCGACCAGCTTCTGCAGTGCGGGATCGCGGGGATCCTTCAGGCTGTCGGGATAGGTCTCACGAACCGGCGGGCTCGAGCCCTTGCCGCGGCGGAACAGGTGCAGCTCGACGGTGGCCTGCCCCTTGGACTTCTGCACGGTGCCCCAGATGAAGCGCTCTGCCGACAGCTGCGTCGCGATCTTCTGCTCGCAGTCGCCGTCGGGTTGCTTGCCCTTGCACTTCATGGCGGTGGTGAGCATCCCCAGCGCCTGCTGCGAGTCGCCCAGGGAGAAGCCGGGCATTTCCTTGAGGCGCGCCCGCAAGACGGCGGTGAACGCGTCGGCCTGCTCGTCGGCATCGTCGGTATCCATACCCACCACGTGCACCGCCGACGCCCCGGGCCCTGGAGCCTCCGCGCGCGCGATACCGGGCGAAGCGCAGAGCACCGTCCCGAGCGCGACCATGGGAGCAATCGAGGCGATGGCGCGTCCAGGCCAAAGGCGATGCCAATTCATGGGCGCTAGTCTACCTCGAAGCGCCCCTGTCTTTCTCGGATTTCCGCACGTTGGCCGGGTCGTCGCGAGACATACACGACCCGCGGTCGTGGACCGCGAGCGCTGGCCCGTGATAGCCGATGGCTGTCATGCGTATCACCGGCGGCGCGTTCCGCTCACGCGAGCTGCGTGCCCCCCGCGGCGCGCGAACCCGGCCCACCGCCGACCGGGTCCGGGAGGCGCTGTTCTCGATCCTCCAGTCGCGGGTCGAGCTGGAAGGCGCCCGGGTGCTCGATCTGTACGCGGGGACCGGGGCCCTGGGCTTCGAGGCCATGTCGCGGGGCGCGGCCCACGCGGTGCTGGTGGAAAAGGACCGCGCTGCGCTCGACGCACTTCGGGAGAACCGCCGCGCTCTCGGCCTCGACGACACGACCCAGGTGCTGACTTCGAGCGTGGAGCAGTGCGAGGTGCGGGGCCCCTTCGAGGTGGTGTTCGCCGATCCGCCCTACGCCGACGTCCGGAGCGGCGTCGCGGTGCGTGCCCTCGAGCGGGTCGCGGCGCGACTCGCAGCCGCCTACGAGGGGGCGCCGGAAGCGGGGACCGTTCGCGCCATCTGGGTGCTGGAGCACGACAGTAAGGACAAAGCCCCCGTGATTATTGGGCTCACATGGTCCGACACGCGCGTGTACGGCGACACCGCCCTCTCTTTCTTCGAATTCTGACGAAACGCGTCAATGGACTTGTATACTCGCAGCTTCTGCCGTTCTTTGGCTCCAGGGACTCTTCGATGACGACCTCGCTTCCGCCCGCAGGCGTCCCCACTTCGGGGAACCAAAAGTACATCGCCGTAGCCGTCGTGTTGCTCCTCCTGGTGGGAGGGCTCGTCTGGTGGAAGACGCGCCCGTCCGAGACGCCCCAGGTGAACATCACGCCGCCCGCGTTGCCGACGAAGACCGCCGATCCGCACCGGGACGACGACATCCCGCCGCCCATCGCCATTCCGACGGTCACCGCGTCCGCCGCGAAGAGCACGGTGGCCAACGGCGGCCCGGTCAGCAACGGCTGCGACGCCAAGGCCTGCAAGGGTACCGCCGGCGACGATCTGCAGAGCGCCCTCGCGCTCCGTGGTCGCCAGGCCCGCAAGTGCTACGAGCGCGAGCTCGCCAACGATCCCAAGCTCTCGGTGCGCATGACCATGAGCGTTCGCGTCGGCACCAACGGCGCCGCCTGCTCGGCCGCGGTGGCGAGCAGCGACAACCCGGCGGTCTCCGCCTGCGTGGCGAACTTCTTCCGCAACGGCGGGTATCCGGGCGCCAAGGGCGGCTGCGCCGAAGTGAACATCCCGCTCAACTTCATCCCCGGCAAGTAGGCTTCGGCCGATGCGCTTGCGCCTTCGAACCTTGCCCGTCGCCGTCTTCTGCGCGCTGGCGATGCTCACGGTCGGCGCCGGCTGCGAAGAGACGCGGCGCTCGCTGGGCGAGGAGTGCTTGCGCAACGAAGACTGCCTGTCCGGCACGTGCTCGGCGCGCACGTGCGTCTCCGAGCGGCCCGTGGTGAATACGCCGGTGGAAACGCCGACCCCCAGGGTCGACGCGGGAACGCTTCCGGACACGGGCACCGCGACGGACGCCGACGTCGAAGGGGGCTGATCTGCCCGGCGTGCTCCTCCGCGTCGCCTACGACGGCACCGCCTTTCATGGGTGGGCCCGTCAAGAGGACCAGCGCACCGTCGCCAGCACGCTCCAGGGGGCCGTTCTCTCCATGGATCCCCGGGCCACGCTGGTGCGCGGCGCCAGCCGGACCGACGCCGGCGTGCACGCGGAGGCGCAGCTGGCGGCCTTCGACACGGAAAAGGACATCCCGCCCCGCGGCTGGGTCCTCGGCATCAACCAGCACCTGCCGGAAGACGTGGCAGTGCGCAGCGCTTCGATGGTGACCGAGGGCTTCGAGCCGCGCTTCGAGAACGCCGGCAAGCGCTACGTGTACCGCGTCTACAACGACCGGGTCCGCAGCCCCTTCACCCGGGTGCGCGAGTGGCGCATCGACGAGCCGCTCGACATCGCTGCCATGCGCGAGGACGCCGCGGCCTTCGTGGGGACCCACGACTTCGGGGCGTTCCACTCGGTGCGCGATCCCCGCCCGAGCTTCGTGCGGACCATCTCCGAAGTGCGGGTGGAGCCCGACGCCGACGAGCGAACCATCCGCATCGTGGTGGTTGGAACCGCGTTCTTGTACAACATGGTGCGCATCATGGTGGGCACCCTGGTGGACGTGGGCCGCCGGCGAAAGCCCCGGGGATCCCCGGCCCGGGCCCTGGAATCGAAGGAGCGCCGAGACGCGGGGATGACAGCGCCGGCGAAAGGCCTCACTCTGGAGGAGGTGCTTCTCGACGAAAAGAAGGAGCTGGGCGTCCGATGGCCGCAGCGGTAGTTCCTCGGAGCGATGTGGTCGTGCGCGCGCCGCGGCCCGGCGAGGGTGCGGCCATCGCCCGGCTCTGGAAAGAGCTCTGGGACATCCACACCGAGTGGGGCGGTTACCCGGGCACCCAGGATCTCTCGGTCTACGACGGCCTCGCGCGGCGCCTCGACGACGACGCCATCACCCGCAACGGCGAGCCCATTCAGGGGCACCATCTGCACGTGGTGGCGGTGGCCGGGACCGAGGTCATCGGCCAGGTCGAAGGATGGATGGACCGGCACGGGTTCCAGAGCTCGACGCCCTACACCTGTGAGGTGCGCTCGCTCATCGTGTCGGCCCGGGCACGAGCCTCGGGCGCCGGCCGCGCGCTCCTGGATGAGCTCGCTCGCACCGCGCGCTACGCCGCGGGTGGCCCGGTGGTGATG
>JABFRG010000472.1 GCA_013141295.1 Polyangiaceae bacterium | reverse complement strand
TGCGCGCGTTCAGGGGCCGCCACCATCGCGGGCCGTCGATCTTCGCGTCCCAGACGCGCACCTCGTTCTCGTGCGCAACGACGAAGCCAGCTTGCGAGTAGGCGAAGAGTCCCATGGATGTGCGCGGCAGCGTAGAACGGGGAACGTGTCGTCGCAACCCGAGCTAGGCGCCGAGTACCGTGGCCACGTGGCGGAGGAGCCTCGACTTCAGGTCCAAGTCCTTTTCCGCGGCGACTCGCCGCTCCACCTCGAGAACTGCCCCGCGGCGAACCGCGGAGGCGACCTCGCGAAACGGATCCGGCGGCCCGCGAAATGTCGTGAACGCGCGGTCCGCCTGGCCGACCTCGTCGAACGCGCTCCGCAGACTCAACGCGCAGGTCTCCTTCGAGGATGCCGTCCGCTCGGCAGCTGCGGCGCGCTCGGCGAGGCCGAGGAGACGTTGCATACCACCCTCATCGTCGAGCAGAAAGTGGAGGACCGCCAAAGACGAAAGCGCGGCACTGGCGACCCAACCTTTCGCGAGCTTCAATGTGTTTGCCTTCTCGTCCGCGGCGGTCGTCAATTTGGCAAGGCTTCGAAGATCGTTGCGCGCATGGAGCTCCTTGCCGCATCCGAGGAGGGACGCGAACGTCGCATGTGCGTTCGCCCCGTCTTCGCTTGCGAGATAATTGGCGACGTCGCGGAGGATCGCGAGGTGCGAGCGCGGTCTGGCTGACTTGGCCGGCGGAAGCCGCTTCGAGATGGGGACCTTTCGACGACGGAGGACGTCCAGCGCTCCCGCGGCGCGCGCGGCGTCCGTGAGGTCATTCGCAGTGTGCTTCTTCCAGAACGGGTCCAGGCCCTCGCGCAGCACGCACGCTTCGTCGAGGAGGGTTCGCGCCTCACCCGCGTGGCCAACACACTCGACGCAACCGGCGAGGCACTTGACGACCATATCGTCCGACACACCCGGCCTCTTCCGCTGGCCGCGAGCGAGCGCTGCGGCAGCACGAGCGAGCGCCGCCGCGTCCTTCGCCGCGCCGACCTTCACGAGATCGCGCGCAGCCAAGAGCGCGCTGTTCGCCCCCTCCAGTCCGGACGTATTCGTCAAGGCCAGAAGTCCCGCCCGAACGAGCCAGTCGCGCGGATTTGTCGACCCCTTGGGTCCCACGGCGAGCTTCGGGATGACGACCGGCGCCAAGGATTCGTCCTTCGCTCGCTCGACCCGGAGGTCGAACCCTCTCGACGTCAGCTCACCGAGCAAGAAGAAGTCACCGCCACGAAACCCCCATGCGATCCCGCGCACCACGGGCGAACCTCCGATCGCGTGGAGCGCGTCGCGGAGCGCGAGCCCGAGGTACCCGAAGCACACCGCATATTCGGCAGGGTTCTGGCGGATCGCGGCATACCCTGCGCGGAGCGCCGCTGACGCAATGCGCCCGACAGGTCGCGCCGTCTGCACCCAGGAGAGGTCGGTGTCTGTGGGGTCGTAGCCGGTGCACGCAACGACCTCGATGTTTCGCCCCTTCGCGGCGCCATCGAGGAAGAAGCACAACCCGGTCGTATTCGAGCGGAGCTTTGCGAAGCGCCCCCTGACTTCTGCAGCGATCACATCGGCGTCCGCCGCGAAGTCGACCGCTAGCTTGGTCCCAGCGCTCCTCTCCAGACGCGCCATCGACGCGGCGAGCGAGCGTTTGGACCGTAGCTCGAGGTTCACGAGGCGGAACGCCTCCAGCACGTCGAGTCGTGTTCCCATGGGGTGGCATCGTAAGGACATCGCGTCGCGCCGACCAACCCCGAACTGCGGAGGTCCCGACACCTTTCGATTCGTCGCCCGCGCTCGGAGGTGTCCAGGGACAGCCGAGGGGGCGCCTGGGACAGTCTGCGGCGAGCGAGCGCCCGGCGATTCCCGAGCATCGCGCGGGGCACCGAATTTGCCCAGGCCAGGGGTGTGGCTCTTCCGAGGCGCATCGTTCGTGGACTGCGGTACCTGCTGACGCGCCGGTGCGCCTACCGGACGTTTCGGCTGCGCCCCTCCGACCTGACCACGCAGATCTTCGCATATGCGCTGGCCGTCGCTATGGCTCGCACCGGCGTGGAAGTGCACGCCATATGCGTCATGTCGGACCACCTGCACATCGTGATCACCGACGTGGAGGGAAGAGTGCCGGAGTTCATGCGGGAGCTCAATCGCTCCACGGCCAAGGCGCTCAACGCTTCGCAGGGTCAGTGGGAGAACGTTTGGGCCGCAGAACCGTACGACGCGGTGGTACTTCCGACCGAGGAGGAGCTCCTCGACAAGGTCGCCTACGTCGCCGCCAATCCGGTCGCGGCCGGCCTGGTGGAGACACCCGACGCGTGGCCCGGGTTCATCCAGTGGAAGGCGTCGATGGGGGAGGTGTCGAAACCGCGGATCTACTTCGGTGAATCCGCCCCCGAGAAAGCGACGTGGAGGGTGACGGTGCCGCGCGGCATGCGGTGGTCCGACGAGGAGTGGCGCAGTCGGCTGAAGAGCCGGGTGCGCTCCCTCGTCGACCGGGCGCGGCAGAGGCTAGTCCGAGAGGGGCGCTCGTTTCTCGGCGCAGCTGCGGTGCGGGCCCAGTCGTTCGCCAAGCGCGCGACGTCGTACGAGGAGAAGCGCGGGATCGTGCCTCAGTTCGCTGCCCGCTCGCGGACGGCTCGGGTACGCATGTTGCGAACGCTGCGCACCTTCCGCGCGGCATACCGGGAAGCGCTCGATGCGTGGCGTGGTGGCGACCGTAGCGTGGTGTTTCCGCACGGCACCTGGTGGATGCGCGTGCATCACGGCGCGTCCGTGTGGCCGCCCCTCGAGACGTAGCGGGCCCCAGCGCGAGCACCCACGGGCGATCTCGGGTCGCGGGGCCGCGGTGCGTCTAGCGCGCGGATTTTGGGCGCTCCATCGCATGTGAGGTGCGCTGCGGCCGCCCGTATGTGGCACTTCGGGCCCCTGTCGCCGCAGTCCCCGTGCCCCAGCGCGCGTCCTCGCGCAGCGTAACCACCGCTTCGCCCGCCCCGCGCCCCGTACCTCTCCGCAATCCTTCGCATTTCCCCCGTACCAGGTTCGGGGGTATTCTCTGTGCGTGACGCCCATCGAAGAACTGAGCCTCCTCCTGAAGCCCGCTGGGGGCGGTCTGTACCTCGTCTCCACCGGGGCCGCGGAGCAGCTCGCCCTGCAGAAAAGCCTCTACGGCACCGACACCGCGGCCGGCATTCAAGACGGTTTTCTCGCAGCGCTGGAGCGCATTCGCGCGGCGCGCGCCATCGTGCTCGGCGCGCCCTCGGACGTGGGTGCCGGCTTTCGTCGGGGCGCCAACCTGGGCCCGCAGGTGATGCGCACGACTCTGCAGGCGGAGGATCCCGCCTGGAACCAGAAGGCGCGCGAAGCCGGCATCGTCGACATCGGCGACGTGTTCGTGGTGCCGCAGCTGCTCCACGACGAGATGCTCGGCGAGGCCCAGCGGACAGCCTCGCAGCGAGCCCTCTACCCCACGGCGTCCGAGAGCGTGCGCGCCTCGCTGCCGGTCTCGCCGCTCTCCATCGCCGAGCGCGCCATGGATCTGATCTTCGCGCTGAACCCCGACGTGATTCCCTTCGTGCTCGGAGGCGATCACTCCAACGCCTGGCCGGTCACCGCGAGCCTGGGCAAGCAGGGCAAGCCCTTCGGCATCGTGCAGCCGGACGCGCACACCGACTTGCTGGCGGAGCGGCTGGGCGTTCGCTACTGCTTCGCCACCTGGTCGTACCACGCCAACGACGTGGTCGGCCGCGGTGGACGCCTGGTACAGGTGGGCACCCGCGCCTCGCGCCGCGATCGCGAGCACTGGGAAAGCACCCTCGACGTGCGGCAGTTCTGGGCCGACGAGTGCAACGCCGACGAGGCCGGCACCCTCGACCGGCTCATGGCGCATCTCGACGACCGGAGCATCGACCGCGTGTACTTCTCCAACGACATCGACGGCACCGACGCGCGCTGGGCCGACGCCACGGGCACGCCGGAGCCGGCGGGCCTCACGCCCGAGTTCGTGGTGGCCCTCATCCGACGTCTCGGCACGCGCATCATCGCCGGCGACATCATGGAAGTGGCCCCACCGCTCGAGTCGCGACCGGGCGGGTCTCACGACACCTTGGCGCTAGCCGCCCGCTACATCCGCGAGACGCTGGCCGCGGCGCTCGCGGCGCCCGACCTGCGCGCTCCTTCCGACCGAGCGTGAATGGGCGTCGTGTCCGAAGACTTTCGAATCGTCGCGCGTGGCGAGTCACTGACGCTCCCAGCTGCCAGCTATCGCTGCGTTCCCAGCGACGCACTCGCGCTTTCGCAAGAAGCGCTCGTGCCGCCGTTGAGGCCACGCGAGGCGGTACTGGTGGAGACCCGGGTGTTCGAGGATGATTGGCGACCGGCAGCCGTGTTGTGTGTCGAAGCGCCGTGGCTGGTCCTCGACGATGTCGATGGCGTGCGCGCGAGCGGGTCTGGCGGCGCCTATTCGGTGGCGCTCATCGCCGACGAACAGCAATGTTGCGATACTGCGGTGTGGGAGAAGGCGCCCACCGTTCGTCTCGGAACCATCGGGAGCCTGCCGAGCGGATGGCAGTGCGGGGGATCGCGCCTGGTCCCCCATTCCCTGAGCCGAACGGACGTACGCGATTGGCGATGGGCGTGGGGCGGATCGTCGTGGGGGCCCATTTGGCTCGAGCTCCAAACGGAGAAGTCGGACCCTTGGCTAGTGGCATGGCTCCGATCGCTGTTGCCCCTTCCGTACCCGGTGGGTGGCTCGCCACCGCGTGCTGGATCACCAAGTGGTGCACTCGAAGGAATATTCGTGCGCCAGAGCTCGCTCCTCTTCTTGCGGTCGTACGAAGAGCCCAGCGCTGCCGTGGCTGCAATCGACCTCGGCATCTTGGGTCGTCTCGCGGCTGGCGAGTGCGGCCCGTTCACCTGGGACCTCATCGACGGCGAGAGCGGCAGCCATCTTGCCACCGGCGACGACCCTGCGTCCCTTGCCGAATACCTCGATCCACGCGTCGACACCGCGGAGCTGCGCAGCAGGTGGGCGGATTGTTTTGCGCTGCGAACCGTGCACGCCGAGGGAGCCACATCGGAAGCCGATGTGTGGCTGGCCCTAAGCCACGAGCTGGGACTCTTCGTGGCTTCGACGCGTGAAACATTTGTCCAAGCGCTCCGCGACGCGCCCCTGAGCAGCCTACCCCGCCGGCTCACGGTGGTTGTTCCCTTCGACCTTCCCGATCGGGATGCCAGCCGGCACGAGTGGTTTCACGAGACCATTCGCAAGGGGCAGCCACGGCTCTCGTGGACGCTCACCTTCGCGATGCCGGGGGCCCTTCGGCGAGCTACTTCCGATCGAGCGTGAAGCCGGCGAACGACTGGGCGACGCTCATGAGCTCGAGTCGGTTCACGTTCACGCGCTCCGGGAGCTCGGTACAGAAACGCACCACCTCGGCGATGTCCGCGGCGGTGAGGGCCTCGAGACCGCGGTACACGGACGCCGCCTTCTCGGCGTCGCCCTTGAAGCGCACCTGCGAGAACTCGGTCTCGACCATGCCAGGCTCGAGGTTGGTGACGCGCACCCGGGTGCCCGCGAGGTCGGCCCGCAGGTTGAGCGAGAACTGCTCCACGAAGGCCTTGGTGGCGCCATAGACGTTGCCGCCGGGGTACGGATACGTACCGGCCACGGAGCCCATGTTCACGATGTGACCGCGGTTCCGCGCCACCATGCCGGGCAGCACGTGCCGCACCACGTGCACCAGCGCGGTGACGTTGGTGTCGATCATGGTGTCCCAGTCGTCGAGCGAAGCGGAGGTCGCCTTCTCCATCCCAAGAGCGAGGCCGGCGTTGTTCACCAGCACGTCCACCTCGGCGAAGGCCTGCGGCAACGTCTCGCAGGCGCTGGCGAGCGCGGCGTGGTCGCGGAGATCGACGGTCACCAGGTGGGTCGGAACCGCCAGCTCCTTGGCCAGCGCCTCCATGCGTTCGGTGCGCCGCCCGAGGAGCACCAGAGATCGACCGCGCTCGGCAAACGCCCGCGCGCACGCCTCGCCAATTCCAGAGCTCGCACCGGTGATGAAGACAACGCCCATGGGCGCTCGGTTACCAGGTTTCGCAGGGAACCAAAAGTGCCGGGTCCCGGACCGCACGCATCTGCAGTACAAGGGCCGCATGCGCGCTTCGCTCTCGCCCTGGATCGCCCTCGCTGCCTTCGCCCTCGCGTGCGGTGGTCCCCCGGAGCTCCCAACGACGCCCCCCTCGGCTTCCGCCCCGCTCCGCGACGCCGGCATCGATGCCGCCCCCGACACCAGCGCGCCGCCGGCTGCGGTGCGTGCGGGTAGGCCCGAGGACGACGCCGTGGTGAAACGCCTGGGCGAGGAGCTGCTCGAGCTCGTCGTGCGTTTCGATCCCGAAGAGGCCACCTCGCTCGGGCGACACGATCACGACGACCTCCTGACGAACCGGTCCATCGCCGGCGTCGAAGCGCGCAACGACGCCTACGCCCGCCTCCTCGCCAAGGTCGAGCGCGCGACCCTCAGCCTCGAGCCTTCCCTCGCCGGCCGCACCGATCTCGATCTCCTGCGGTCGCGCATCCGCCTCGAGCTCCTGTGGGACGCCGCCATCCGGCCGGCCACGCGGCAGCCGGACTTCTACACCGGCGCCATGTCGGCGATCTTCGACATGACCGCCCGCGACTACGCCCCGAAGGAAGAGCGCGCCCGCAAGGCCCTCCTGCGCATCGACAAGATTCCTGCCATGCTCGACGACGGCATGAAGAACCTGCGAAGCACCGAGAGCGAGAAGGCCGACAAGGTCGACCCCGCGGCGCGCCCACCCCGGGTGTGGATCGAGATCGGCATCGCACGCGCTCGGTCCGCGAAGGCCTTCTTCGAGGAGCAGCGTCCCTTCCTCGAAGACGCGCTGCCGCAGGAGAAGGCTGCCATCGGGCGAACCCTGGCCCGCGCGACCGTCGCCTACACCCACTTCGCCGACGTCCTGCAGAAGAAGGTGCTGCCCCTCGCCACCGGCGATTTCGCAGTGGGGAAGAAGCCGTTCGAGGAGCTGCTGAAGGCCAACTATGGCCTCACCCGGAGCACCGACGACTTGCTGGCCCTGGGCAAGCGCGTGTTCGACGACACCGAGGCCAAGCTCGGCGAGGGCGCGAAGAAGGTCGACCCCGCGGGCAAATCCTGGTCCGAGGTGGTGGCGGTCCTCAAGCGCAAGCACCCCTCCGCGCAAGATCTGGTGCCTGCGTACCGCACGGAAGTCGCGCGCGCCCGGAAGTTCCTGGTGGACAAAGACGTGGTCACGTTCCCGCCCGGCGACGAGCTCGCGGTCATGGAGACCCCGGTGTTTCTCCGGAGCACCATCACCGCGGCGTACGATCAGCCGCCGCCGTTCGACAAGAACACCCGCGGGCTCTTCTTCGTCACACCGGTCGACACCAGCCTGCCCAAGGACAAGCAGGAGGAGATGCTGCGCGAGAACGACTTCGGCGACATCGTCGACACCGCCGTCCACGAGGCTTACCCGGGTCACCATCTGCAGCTCTCGCTGGCCCGAAGGCACCCCTCCACCATTCGCCTCTTGGCGCACGCTTCCATCTTCTCGGAGGGGTGGGCCCTGTACTCCGAGGAGCTCATGAGCGAGCTCGGCTACTACACGCCCGAGGAGCGCATGCTGCAGCTCGAGTGGGCGCTGGTGCGTGCCGCGCGGATCCTCATCGACATCGGGCTCCACACGCGGACCATGAGCTTCGACGAGGCGGTGAAGCTCCTCACCGACCGCGTGCACCTGGAGCGTACCTTGGCGCTCTCGGAGGTGCGCCGGTACACCGAGTCGCCCACGCAGCCCCTCTCGTACATGGTCGGGCGCGAGATGCTCTTCGATCTCCGGAAGCGCTACGCCGCCCGCGAGGGGGCACGCTACACGCTCAAGCGCTTCCACGACGAGGTCCTCTCCCACGGCACCATCTCGCCGGCGCTGGTCGCGCAGGAGATGCTCGGGGAAACACTGTAGGCGCAAGCCATCCAGGCACCGCGTGCCAACAACGTTGCCGCGGGCACCGTGCCGAAAGCGATGCTAGAGCACGCCGATGCGCTCTCCGCGATGGTTCACGCTCGGCTTGGTCGCCCTCACGGGACTCGCCGCGTGCGGCAAAGACGACGCCCCTGCGCCGCCCACTTCACCCGCTCCCGCGTGCACCGGAACCGAGACGAGGCTCGGTGACGCCGAGCTCGGCACCGGCTTCTTCACCGACGACTATGCGGCGCTGGGCCTCGACAGCGCGCGGGGTCGCCGGGTCACCTTCGGCGACGTGAATGGCGACGGGTACCCGGACCTCGTCGCCATCGAGACCGGCGTGACCCCAGGCCTTCAGCACCTGTGGCTCGCGGCTCCCCAGGCCGACGGGTCCGTCCGCTTCGTCGACGGGACGGCGGCATCGGGCATTCTCGCGAGCCGCACCGCAGGCACCCAGCAGACCGCGCTCATGGTCGCGTTCGCCGATGTGGACAACGACGGTGATCTCGATCTGTTCCAGGGCAGCTACTCGCAAGCTTCGAGCGGCGAGAAGCTGGTCACCACGCCCAACGAGCTGTACCTCAACGACGGCAAGGGTAACTTCACGCTGAAGGCCGACTCGGGGATCGACACCCCTTGGCCGCTCACCACCACCGCGGCGGTGTTCTTCGACTACGACAAGGACGGCAAGCTCGATCTCTTCGTCGGGGCGTTCATGAAGGACTACCCGGCGCTCGCCTCCTATCAAGATGAGCTCTATCGCGGGAACGGCGACGGGACGTTCCGCCGCGTCACCGACGACGTGGGGCTGGCCACCAAGGCCGCCCTGGGCGCCGCGAGCGGGCTCTTCCCCAAGCCGACCTACGGCGCTACCGCGTGCGACTGGAACGACGATGGCAACCAGGATCTCCTGGTCTCCAGCTACTCGCTCATGGCCGACGATCTCTGGAAGAACGTGGACGGGAAGTTCGAGAACGTCTCCAAGGCGACGCACTTCGATCAGGACGATCAGGCGAACCCCGGCGAACCGGCCTACCGCCAGGGCGGCAACGGATTCGCGGCGGCCTGCGGCGACTACGACAACGACGGAGATCTCGACGTCATGACCGCGGAGACCGCGCACGGCGACTTCCCGCGAAGCCTCGCGGACCGTTCACGCATCCTGCGCAACACCGGGGCCGCGGGCGACTTCACCTTCGAGCGTCCGCCCTTCGCCGAGACGGGCATCGACCGGCCCATCCAGAAGGTCGGCGACGAGGGCGATCACGGCGTGGCCTGGCTCGACTTCGACAACGACGGGCTCCTCGATCTCGTCATCGAGCAGAGCGCGTACCCGGGCAATCACGCGTATCTCTATCACCAGCGTCCGGACCACACCTTCGAGGACGTGACCGACGCCTCGGGCGTGCTCGCTGCGATGTCGATGTCCAACGGTCTCACCGTCGACGACGTCGACCGCGACGGAGATCTCGACATCGTCATGGGCTCCGTCGAGGCCAACGGCGTGAAGCCGCCGGGCGGCGCCGAGCACGTGCACGTCTACCTGAACCAGATTGGCGCCAAGCAGGGCTTCCTGCACCTCACCCTCAAGGGCGTGCAATCCAACAAGCAGGGTATCGGCGCGCGCATCACGCTCACCGCGGGCTGCGTGAAGCAGACCCGGGAGATCATCGGCGGTCGCGGCACCTTCGGCGCGGGCGATCCCGCCTATGCCCACTTCGGCCTCGGCAAGATCACCAAGATCGACAAGCTCACCATCCGCTGGCCGACGAATCCGCCCACCGTACAGGAGCTCGTCGACGTCCCGGTGAATCGCTTCGTGACCATCACCGAGGGCTCGTCGAAGCTCGAAGTGAAAGAGCCCACCCGCCGCTGAACGCAGCAGACCGCAACCCACTCCGAGCCCGAGCCCGAGCCCTCAAGCCACTCGACGTATGAGCTCCGATCCGCACGAGGATTCCGACCCCGCGCTCACCTTGCTCCGCGACGCCCTCGCCCGGCAGGATGGTGAGGACCTCGCGCGCGCCCTGCTCCTCGCGACCCTACCACCGGTGCCGAGCGGTGATCGGGCCCCGGTGCTCGCGCTGGCACTCGAGGCATCGTGGCATACGCTGCACGAGGACATCGCGCGAGCGCTCCAGGTCCATCGCGACCCACGCACCGTCCCGGCACTCGCTCGAGCAGCGCGAACGAAGCATGCCTATCTCGCCTACGACGACAGCCACGCGTTCGCCCGCAAGTGCATTTGGGCAATGGCGGACGTCGGAACGACAGAGGCGCACGCGCACCTTCAGGAGCTCGCGCAGGAAGCGGACCCGGAGATCGCGGGGTACGCGCGCCGACGCCTCGCCCGATGGGACGAGGAGCGAGGACGAAAGGGCGCTTAGCAATCCATGGGAACCACCGCACCGGTTCGTCACCCCAGCGATCCGAGGTGCCGATGCCGAAGTGGCGCGTCGACAGAGCGTGTGTCACGCTAGCCGCGTGCAAACGAGACACGTGACCATCGTCCCCGGCCGGCACCCGGGGAACCCCAGCGTCGATCCGGCGAGAACGCAGCGCTGGTCCCCGAACCGTCCGGTCGAGCGCAAGTACGAGAGCGCGCCTTCGGCGTTCCCCGAGGCGCGACGGTTCGAGACGATCTACCCGGGCACCGCCGCATCGGAAGAGGCAAGCGCGCAGATGCGCAGCGCCCGCGAGCACGATCGCACCGCGCTCGACGGTTTCACCGAGCTCGTCTCCATCGACGCGGACTGAACGCTTCTCCCTACTTCGCCTTCACGGCGCAGAGGCCGTCGGCGTTCATGTGGCCTTGCGCCGCCTGCAGCGTCGACATGAAGGCTGCCAGATCGGCCACCGTGCGTCCCTTGGGGTCCAGGCTCATCTCACCGCCGGTGGGCGCCGCCGCGGGCGCGCAGGTGCGATCGGCAAGGGCCGACGCGCCCACTTTCACGGGATTGAAGGGCACGCCCACGAAGTCTTCAAGCGTGACCGGTGTGGCTGCTGCAGTGCCCTTGCTCTTCGCTTTGGCGACGTAGGCCACTTGATCGAAACGGAGCGGGGCGTCCTCCTCGATGGCGTTCCAGAAGGGATGGTCGGCGTGGAAGGTGATCTGCGCGATGGTGGCCTGGCTCTGCTGAAAGGCGATGCCCCGCGGCGGCTCGCCTCCGCCCTGGCCGAGATCCGGGTTCAGGCAGTTGATGTACGAGGTCGGCGTCTTGAAGCCGAAGCGAAAGTACACCTCGGCCGGGAGCCCCGGATCGGCCGCCGGCGTGCAGGTGGCGCCGCGGAACGTGGCCTTCCCCACGTAGAGAACGTTGTATCCCTTGGTCACCATCTCGGAGACGTTTGCGTCGTCGGAGGCCTCGAGGCCCACCTTGGTGGCAGTGGCCGAGGCCGGCACCGAGTCGAAGCCGAAGGCATACTTCTGCGCGGTGTCGAAGGCCTTGTCGCCGGCGAGGTTTTGCGACTTGATGACCGTGAGCGGCCAGGCCTTGTCGCCTTCGCCCTTGCCGGGGAGCGGACCGGTCTTGTGCAGGTCCACCAGAAACGGCCCGTCCACCCGCGCCACCGCGGGGCCGGTCACGCTCTGGTCCGCCGCGTTCTTGTCGGGCTCCTGGGAGACGGTGACGGCGCCGATGGACACGTAGAAGTGCTCGAACTTCACCTCCCAGCCGTCGCTGAAGTACGACTCCTGGTTCGGCGCCGGCGGAAAGTCGAAGCCCTCGAGGCCGAGCCCCTCGCCCGAGACCGTCACCTGGATCTGCCCGCTCTCTGCGGTACCGCCATCGCCACCGGTGACCACCGGTGTGCTCGAGGAGCAGCCCGCGGCGAAGAGGACGGGAACGATGACCTTTCCAATGCGACACAGATTCATTTGCAACTCCGTTGCAACAGTAGATAGCGAACACCAGCGTCGCTCGCAAGGCCTTTCAGCGTGTGACCTCGAGGCTGTACACGCCGGCGTTCCTTCGCATGTTGTCGAAGACGCCCACGCTCACGCCCTTGGGCTCGTCGGCGAGGGCGTACGGCGGCACGGCGCCGGTGCCGGCGGCCTTCTTCACCTCGTCGAAGTCGGTGCCGAGGAACCACCCGCGGGGGTCCACGCGAAGCACCAGCGTGCCGCCCTCCACCGGCAGCACGTCCACCGGCACGTGGTCCACGATGCGCAGCTGGCAGATGAGATTGGTGCCGGGATACGTCGCGGAGCGCGGCGCGCGCCGACGATTGAGATCGATCTTGAAGGCCGCGGAGAAGGGGATCGCCTCCTCACCCGGCGCCTGGGCGGTGCCTGCCGCGTCGAACACCACCGTGCGGGCGCTCTCCTGCGTGAAGTCGTCGATGCGCCCGGAGCCGAGCCATAGGTCGGCGGTGAGGGCGCGGTCCGCGAGCGCGGTGCCGTCCTTGGGAAAGTACTGCGGGGAGGGATCGAGCGCGTCGATGTCGAGGTCAGCACGCACCTCGCCAATGTAGCTCGCCGCTTCGTAGCAGCCGTCTTCGCGCCGGGTGCCGGTGGTGGTGGCGCGATTGAGATACACCGCTTGCGCGTGCATCTTGGCCCGCGAGAGCGTCACCGAAAACACCTTCCCGGACGAAGCGCGCACCGCGAACGAGAGCGGCGCGCCCTTCACCGCGTCCTTGGGTCCGGCGCCCGCCGCCTTGAAGGTGACGAGACCACCGCCGGTGCTGCCGACGCACGCGGAGACCACCGCCGTCGCCGATAGCAAAGAGAGTGTCCGGCGAAACATCATGAACCTCCCAGGGTGAGCGTGAGCGTGGCAAAGAGCGCGCGCGGGGCGCCCGCCGCGAAGTGTCGAACCGGCACCAGCGAAGGCCGCGTGTCGCCCTGATTCTGCCAGTCGGAGGTGAAGTTGTACTCGCCGAGCCGGTACTGCGTGCCGAGCAGGTTGGTCGCCGACAGGCCGATCTCCGCCATGCGCCAGGCCACCGAGGCCGAGAGATCCAGCGTGAAGATGGTGTCGGAGCTCTGGTTGAACGGCAGCGAGCGCTTGCCCACGAAGCTGATGCCGGAGGCGATGCTCCCGCGCAGCTTCTCGCCGTCGATCTTCAGCGGGAGCTCGTGGTGGAACGCGGTGTCGCTGCGCACCACCAGGTCGGGCACGTACGGCACCAAGAGGTGCGTGTCATCGAAGGTGGAACGCACCGCAGTGACGTTGGCCGCGGTGTCGAAGAAGCTTCCGGTGGCGCGTACCGCGCCGACCCATCCGGTGCGGGTGGTTCCGTTGGCCAGGGTGTTGCGGCCCTCTGTCTGGTTGAAGACCAGATCGCGATCCACGTGGGTCTGGAAGAAGATCGACCGAGCGAGGAGGGTCACCGAGCCCAATGTTTTGGTGTAGCTTACACCCGTTTCGTAGGCGGCGATGCTCGCGAACGGCGTTTTTACGTCGTTGTACACGTAGATGGGGTCGACCGAGCGCACGCCCTGGCCGTAGCTCACCGAGAAGAGCACGCCCGCGAACGGCCCCACGAGGAGCGACGCCCGGGGCATGGCGGCTACGCTGGCGGTGGTGGCGCGGCTCACGGGCTCGCGGTAGTTGCCAAAATCGCCCTGCGAGAGGCAGCTCTGATCGGTCTGGGGATTCTGATCCGAGCGGCGCCGTACGTCGGAGACGGCGCAGCCGTTGAGGATGTCGAACGTGAAGAGATCGGCGCGCACGCCGCCCTTGAGCACCACGTATTTGAGCGGGCGAATCTGCGCGTCGGCGTAGATGCCGATATCGGCGAGCTTCGACTTGTTGTCGATGTCGAGGTGGTAGGGCTGGTTGGTCTGCCCGGCCACCCGGTACTGCGTGCCTTCGGTGGCGTCGTAGCGCGCCGAATAGCCCAGCTCGAGCTCCTGCTTCTGGCCCCGGAACGGCGCATTGAAGCGCGCGAAGCCGCGGTTGCCGACGGTGATCGACGTGATGTCGCGATCGATGAGATCGCCGCGCTGCGGGTGGGGCGACTGCGACGCCTGCTGCACGTCGAGGAGGTAACCGGTGAAGTTCTCTTGCAGGCGCATGCCGCGGTGGATGGCGTAGGCCTGTTCGTAGAACACCGTGGTGCCGGAGCGTGTCTCGAAGTCGGCCGCCACCATGAAACGGGTGTTCTGGCCGCCCTGGCGCGCGTCGTAGGTGTCGTAGAAGTCCTTGCGGCCGGCCGCCACGTCGTCTTGCCGAAGGAGCCCGGCGCTCTGGTAGTCGTTCGCGTAAGCGGTGGCGAGAATGCGGTAGCTGCCTTTCTCGCCCAGCTTGCCCTCGTACTGCCCCATGGCGATGGCGCGCTTGACCGCGCGGTTCTGCCCGAAGCCGTCGCTGGTGTAGAGCTCGCCGCCACCGAAGGTGTGGGTGCCGGCGTCCTTGGGGCCCCACAGGAGCACCAGGCGATGGGTACCGAAGCTGCCGATGGTGTACTTGGCGGTGAGGCCACGGCGCTCGAGCCCGAGCTGGTAGTCGGCGCTGCCGGCCACCGCGTAGTTGCCTTGCCGCGGATCGTACGGACCTTCCACGACGCGCAGCGAGTCCACCAGCTCGGGCATGATGAAGTTGGTGTCGGAGTAGCCGTTGGCGTGGAGGTTCCCCGACTCGTTGATGGGGATGCCGTTCACCGTGAACTCGATGTCCTGGCCGTCGTGCGCGTCGAAGCCGCGCATGAACACCTGCGCCGCGTGGCCGTCGCCGCCTTCGTTGGTGAGCAGGATGCCGGGCGCCAGCTTGAGCATCTCGCCGGCGTTCTGCCGGGGCACGCGCGAGAGCTCCCCCAGGTGCAAGACGAAGTCGGAGGCGCCGGTCGAGGGCCGCGCCGAGCGACCGTAGACGCTGATCTCCTCGGCGTGCACGTGCTCCTCGGCAGGCACCGCCTCGGCCTTGGTGTGCTGGTGCTCGGCCGGCGTGGGCGGCACCGCGATGGGCAGCGGCGGCGGCGGCGCGAAGTGGAACGGCACCTTGATGCGCGCGGCCACCGGCTTGCCGTTGCGCTCCGCCGGGAAGAACTCCCACTGCCGCACTGCCACCAGCGCCGCCTCGTCGAACTCGGGCCCTTGCGAGGCCTCGACCTTGGCGTCGATGACGTGACCTTCGGCGTCGATGGTGGTGATGAGCACCACCGTCACGTCGCGCGCGGACGCCACCTGCGACGGCGGGTACACCGCCTCGGTGTGGTGCTTAACCACCGGCGCCACGAGCGTTCGCGGCGCCGATTGATCGTTCTGCGCCACCTTGGTGCCGCCGCTGCGAGCAGGCTCGTCGGCGCGCGCGGGCAGCGCCACGGCCGAGGCCAAGAGGAGCACGGGAAGGGAGACGAAAAGCGGGGAGGTGCAGCGCGGCATCACAGTTGATGAATTGATGAAGTGTTTGAATTTACCCAAGAAAATCTGGGTTCGTTATGGGCGGAGGCGGAGGCCACGTCAACGACAATGCGTCCCGGCTTAGCCCGGCGGCCTCATTAACGCAACTTGATTGCAAATACATAATCTCCCCGAATTTGCAGCTGACGCGCGTCAAGTCCTCGCGAATGCAATCAATTTGCATCAAGCCGGGCCTCTGTCGTGCGCCGGTGCTAGCGTGTGCCTCGTCCGCATGAAACACGCCTCGGCCCACGCTCCCCTCCCCTCCCCTCCGAGTCTCGCGGCGCTCCAGGATCTGCTCCGCAGCTCCGGACTACGGAGCACGGCAGCGCGGCTGGCGGTGCTGGGCTACCTCCACGAGACGCACACGCCCAACAGCCACGCGCAGATGTTCGACGCGCTCGGCGATCGCGGCTTCGACCGCGCCACCATCTACCGCAACCTCATGGATCTCGCGGAAGCGGGCATCGTGCGCCGCACCGATCTCGGCGATCACGTGTGGCGCTTCGAGCTCGTGCGCGGCGTCGCTGGAAGCCGCCACACCGAGGAGCATCCGCACTTCGTGTGCCTTGACTGCGGCGGCGGCGTCTGCCTGCCCGGCCTCTCTCTCGAGCTCCACGGCATCGGCGGCGCCCCGCGCTCGGTGGGCGAGAACAAGATCACCGTTCAGCTCAAGGGCCTCTGCGACAACTGCAGCTAGCGGCGCGGACCACGCGTGATAGGTTGCCCGCGGTGCTAGCCCACCTCCGCGTCGTTGCCAACGGCACGGACGGCGATGTCGTCTTTGCGCATGGAGATCCACGCTGCCGCGGGATGGCACTGCAGAACCTGAGCGAGCACGTACAAGGCAACCACTTCCTCAGGCCGGCGGAGATCGAGGCCGCCTTCGCCGGGGTTGGCATGAAGGCGCACACGCTCCGCTTCTCGGCTGGACTCGAGGCCGTCGTGGTGGCGACACGGTCGAGCTGACCAGCCACGCAAGCGTCCGCCCGGTTCGCGACGGTGCTCCTCTCTCGCTACCCGAACCACGAGCTCAGTGACGGGGTCAGCGCTGCAGACACGCTCACGATCCCGGAAGGAGCGGGTATCTGCCGGAGTAGCCACTCGCGCTCCTCCCACATCGAGCGCAGCATGGACCTCACGAGGTCCGGATGCTCCTCCATCTCGTCGAGAAGGGACTCGAGCGATATCGCCAACGTCCGCGAAGGCACCTCGGCACGGACGGTCCAATCGCTCCCCGGCCCGGTCACGCCGAGGGGCAGGACGAAGGCTCCCGGACCCACGCGGACCTCTCCCTGGAATCCGTTGCGTCGAGCCACGAGCTCCCCGCTCAGCACCACATGACCGCGGGGCGCAGCACTCCGGAAGAGCTCGGCTCCTGCCGCGAAGACGACCTCATCGGCGTTCTGTGCGAGATCTGTCAGCGTCTGCGTTCCCGCGAGCGCAAATCGACCAGTGGAAGCGAATACGAGCAGACGCTCCACGGCATCCAGCTCTTGGTCTGGAACCTCGCAGCCGAATCCAGAAGCGGGAAACTCGAGCGCGTGGTCGCTCAGACGAGAGTAGAGCGCGCCCAGAGCATGCAAGGTCCGAAAGAAGACGCTGCGGGAAATCTCGAAGCTGTCTTCGAAGAGCTCGTGCCACACGGACGCCGGGACCGTGAGAATGCGCGTCGGGGTCAGCACCGTCGCCGTACGAAACCGTGGCATGTCCACTGCGGATTCGACCCCGCCGAGGATCCAGGTCCCATGGACCTCTACGGGGGCTGCCCCCGAGGCACTCGTCAGGGATACCGACCCCCGCTGCGTAAAGTACGTGTGCTTGGGGAGGTCGCCTTCGCGGAAGAGCACGGTGCCGGCGGCCACATTGTGCTCGTTCAGGTGCGGCGTGAGTAGGTCCAAGGCCCAGTGCTCGACGCTAGGTGCAGCCCCCTCGAGCGCCGAGAAGAGGAGCGTTCTGGAAAGCTGGCGTACATGGTCAGCCATTGCTCAAGCCCTCGCGACCCGAAGCAAGCGAATGCGGCCTTCGCTTCGCTCCGGACCTCCCCGCCCGCTCTTCGCCGCCCTTGCCAGGTCGAGCAGGCCATCGTTTCTCAGGCTCGTGGCGTGCTCGATGGCGATGTCCGAGACGAAGCTGTCGGTATCGCCCGCGAGATACGCCACGGCAGCCAGATGCTGTTGCGGCGGCACCTCCGTGCCGGGGAGATCGCGAGAGAGCCGAACGCGCTCCCCATTCGTCATCGGTTCCAACGCGATCTGCAGTGCCTTGCGTAGCCCGCGCTCGTACCGCCGCGTCAGCAGTGCATCGACGAATGCCTGGGCCCGCGCTGAAGCATGCCGGTCCGCCGATTGCGCCAGGGCGTAGAGTGCCTGCAAATCCTCCCCCGGATGGGCGATCTTGAGAAGACGGAACGTGCGCTCCAGCGCTTGACGCATCTTGTCGGTGACGAGGCCTTCGAGCAGCCCCAGCGTCGCTCCAGCTCGCCGAGAGCCCCCGTCGTCTTCTTGAACGCGATCGGTGCGGAGCCCGGTCAAGGCAGCGAAGAGCCTCAGGTACTCTCTCACGTTCCGCTCAGCCAACGCGATAGCGCGCCGCGGGTCCACGACCATGTGACTCTCCGCGACCATTCGGCCCAGCCCTCGAAGCGCCTTGTAGCGAACGAGCCCGTCGACATCGGACTCGAGGACGCTGAGCAGAACTTCCGCGGCGCGCGTCGTGGCGAAGCGGGCGAGCGACCTAGGAATATGGACCCGCAGCGCGCGGGGGGAAGCACCGGAGTGGAGAGCCGCAACAAGGGCCTCGAACGCGGGCTCGCCGAGCGCAACCAGTGCGTTTCGGACCTCCTCTCGCCCCACACGGGTGACGAGTCGCTGCACGAGAAGCGGAACGAGTCGCCCATCACCTTGCCGGGCGATGGCTCTCGCCAGGACGTCTGCCGCAGCCCCCATGTTGGCCGGCGTGACCGCCAGCTTCGGCTCGTTGCTGTCGACCAGTCGCAAGACCGCCTCACCAAGCTGCGCGTCACGCGGCGCGTCGGCGATGGCCTCGATGATGCCCTCTCGCAACAGCCCGTTCGTTTCGCGCTCGGCCTCCTCGACGAGGGCTTCGAGCTGGGCGCGTGCGTCCGGACCGGCATCTCGGACGGCCTGCCATACGGCCGCGTACCCGCGCATTCTGGGCCCCTCCCGCTGCGCGAGCGTCGAAAGAAGCGCGCGATCCGCTCTACGGGCGAGGGCCCGCACGGCGGCCATGCGTACCCCCTCGTTGTCGTGGCTCAGAAGGGGAGTGGCAAGGGGAAGCCAGTCGGTTCGGTCGCTCTCCGCGAGAACTTGGAGTGCGTAGCGCAGGACCCGCGCCGACGGATGGTAGAGCAGGAGCGCGGGAACCAGGCGGGCGCGGCCCCGTCTCACGAGGACCCCTGCGGAACGGATCACCTCGTCTGGATCCGGCGCCGCGAGACGTTCCACCAGCATCTCCGCGGTGGCGAAGTCGACGGAAAGCAACCCCGGCTCCAGTCCCGGCGGCCGCGCCAGGGCACTGCGGAAGACCTCCAAGTACCGCTTGCGGCTGCTCAGAGCGAGCACCAGCCAGGCGATCGCCAGCGCGAGCACGAGCGTGACCAACCGACCTCTGGAGAGTCGACCGGTCGCGCCCAGGACGAGGACTACACAAGCCGTGGCGGCTTGAGCTCCCCGCGCCACGGGACCGTCGATGAGGGGCTTCAACCGAGACCGCGTCTCTGTCGGGATTGGGAGGTAGAGCAACTCTATCGTGAGGCGATGCACCGAGTGCCGAGTGGCCCCATCGATGCCCTTCGCCGCGAGAACGGTTCGAGGAGCGCCCCCCGCGGCGAGCATGACGATCGCCGAAGTGGTGAGGAGAAGCGGCGTGGCCACGGCCGCCCAGCCAACCCCCAGCTTCCGGACCAAGGCGCCACCCACGACGAACTGCATCACGAGGGACGCGACATTCATTGCAGCGTAGTAGCTCGAGAGGTACCTCCCCAACTGCTCGCGGGGGACGGCCTCTGCGACGGTCCACTTGAAGAGGTAGTCCACGGCCAGCAACGTCGCAGTCGATATGGCGACGAGGCCGGCAAGTCGGCGAACGAATGGTTCGGCCATCAGGCCCGGCGAACCGACCGGGCCCGCTACGTGGGGAGCCTTTGCAACGATCTCGGTCAGGGGTTGGTGCACGGAGAGCGCCGCGCCCGCAACGAGAAGAATGGCCGCCGCTACGAGCAGCAGGTGGCCCGCGGGGGCAACGCGAACCAGCGCGGCCGCGGCCGCGGCGAGCCGGCGACTCCACCAATGACGCCGGCGGACGAGATGGGGCCGAACAGCCTGCGTACTTGCGTCGCGGTGAAGACGTCGCCCATGAACGACCAGAACTGCGGCACGAGCACTGCCCCGATCAGGCCCGTCAGCACGTACACCAAGACGGCGACCGTGGACGTAACCGGCAGGGTCCAAGCGCCGGCAACGAGCCCCGACGCCGCCACGAGCGAGACCGTGAGCGCCCGCTTTGCCCCCAGTCGAAGGGTGGCTCTCCTCGACGCCACGGCCGTAGGCACAGTCAGAACCGCGATGAGAACATAGACGACGCCGAGCGCCGTGCGCGGAACCCCAGACAGGAGGAGCGCATCGCGCGCGGTCTCGAGCAACGCGTGCGCCGCCACAGTCGAGAGAAGCACGGAGAAGGAGACGAGGACCGCTCGGCGCTCCCCATCGCGCACGCCCAGCAGCCGCGCGAACCGCTCCACCAGCCCAATCGCAGGATGCATCGCGAGCACCGCGCGTCAATGACAGGGCGGCACGCGAAGCTTCTGCAGGACGTTCACGAGCAGGCACCACTGGCTCAGCGATGCCTGCACGAGGTTCAGGCCGACGAAGACAGCTATGAGGAGAAACCACGGGCTCACGAGGTGCGCAAGCAGCACCGAAGCGAGCACCATCGTCCCGGCGAAGAGTCGTACGTAGCGTTCGATACACATGTCCCAAGTCCTTTCAAAGCCGCGAGGGCGCGCGAGCCACCGAGAAACGCGTGCCCACCGCCTGGGAGCCAGGCCGGGCCCGAAACGATTCGCGCTCGCAGAGAAGAGTGTGGGAGCGAAGTCGCGCCGGCGGAGAATCGCGCAATTCGAGCGCTTCGCGTGTGTGCCCGGCAGAAGCCCCGGGGCGCGAGCCGCGCAGTTCAGTTGTGTGATTTCCAGATCATCGCCAACATCCGCAGGTTGACCCGTATGAACCGGTAGACCTGATAGGGGAGGAACGTTCTCAGGAACACGACGAAGCCAGACGGCTTCATCGCGAACTTCACCATGTCGGTGGGCCCGTTCGTCTCATCGCTCATGACGGCTATCCTCACTCTGGAATGAGCCACCAGCCGGGCTTGGCCTTGGCCTTGTAGAGAAACATCGTGTGCAGGATGGACTTGATCCGATGCCCAGCCGACCCGATCTCGGCAGTGGTGTAGAACAGATCTCTGCCGTAGATCGGGTATTTTTGGTAGTCGGGGACGATCGGGAACATCGTCATGGATGCGGCCGTTCCGCTCCAGAAGCTCGCGCCCGCCGACGCGACGCAAGCGGCGCCCATCGTGGCCATCGACGCCGTGTGGGTCGGCGCGCCCGTTGCGCCCTCGATCATGGAGACGATGCTGCGCGCGACCGTGCGGCCGATGATGCCCGACGGCATCCCGGTGCGCGGCGGCGCAGGGGCAATCATCGTTCCGTTCTTCGTCTTGCGGGGGCGCGAGATCGCGTGCGGTGGGGCGAACGCGATACCGGCGGCGAAGATGTTCGGATACTTCGGGCTCTGGTAGGTCCTGGGCCAGTCTTCAGCGCGCCATTCCTCGTAGGGTTTCGCGGCGTAGTCCGCGTCGACCTTCATGAAGCCGTTCGGCGCGAAGACCTCCGACGTGATGTCCGCACCGCTCCGATCGAGGGCCACGAGATCAGCACCGCGAAACGGTGGTAGGAGCATGGCGAAGTCGAAGTCGAGAGTGTGCAGCTCGCCGTCCAGCGTCTCGTAGTGGGCGACGCCCGGCTCCACTTTCTGCACGTGTGCGCCCGTGACCCATTCCACGCCGCGCTCCGCGAAAAGTGACTCGGCGAAGAGCTTCCCGGGGATGATCATGCTGCTCGTGCGGAGCTGCATGCCATCGACGCCGAAGTCGCCGAGCTCGGCCTCGTTCGTGAGGAAGACCACCCGGGCCTTCTCGCGAACGCCCGCCTTCCGCAACTCGAACTCCAAGTTGAACGCGTACTCGAATGCCGCGCCCTGGCAAGTGCACGTCCCATGGCCGGTGCCGATGACGAAGGTGAGCCTGTCGCCGCCCTTCAGGCGTTCGATCGCAACCTCGAGCTTCTTCGCAGTCTCGACGGCATGGTCGAATGTGCACACGGAGAGCGTATTTCCCTCCGGTCCGAGCCCCGGCGTCGCCCCGAAGTTCAGCTTCGGTCCGGTCGCGTTGACCAGGTAGTCGTACTCGAGCTCTTCGCGGGCACCCCGATGCTCCGCGTCGGTACGCTCGATGGTCACGAAGGGATGCGGCGCGTCGGTCTTCCCATCCGCGTGCAGCTCCACGGCGCGCGCCTGTTCGTAGCGAATGCCGAGGCCCGCGTATACCGGGCCGAGCTCGAACGTGACGTCGTTCTTCGTCATGAGACCGACGCCGACCCAGATGTTCGAGGGGATCCAGTTCCAGAGGCGGTTCGGTGTGACCACCACCACCTCGTGCTCGCGCCCCAGCCTCCGCCGCAACTCCATGGCGGCAGTGTGCCCAGCTACCCCTGCCCCGAGAACGACTACGCGCGCCATGACGACCTTTCTGGACCTCGATCCGATGCGTCGCGGGAATGCTTTCGTGGGAGCCGGGCTACCGCAGAAAGGGTTCGCCGCACATCCGGCGGCCGGCACCGTGCGGTCGAGCGGCCGAACCGCCACAGTACCGGGCGCCGTCAAGATGCGGAGAAGCGGGATAGAAACCTAGAAGTCTCGAGGAGTTGGCGAGAAGCGCCGGCACCGAGTCCTCCTGCTGAGCAGAGTGCGAAGCGGTACGAGCTCGATCTCCGAAAAACCAACCGACTACCCCAGATCGGTGCACTAACTAAGCGAGGCCGACGCGGCGGAGCGCTGCGGTCTCGTCGGGGTCGCGCCCGCGGAAGGTCCGAAAGAGGATGGCCGGATCTTCGGAGTCGCCGCGGGCGAGGATGAGGCTGCGGAACTTCTCGCCCACTTCGCGGGAGAGGCCGCCGTGCTCGGCGAACATGGCATAGGCGTCGGCGTCGAGGACCTCGGCCCACTGATACGAATAGTATCCAGCGGCGTATCCGACCGGGCTCGAGAAGAGGTGGAGGAAGGAGGCGATCATGGCGTAATCGTCGGGGAGCGGCGCCGGCGAGAACTCCTGCATGATGGCCCGGGCGCGGGGCACCACGCCGCCGTGCTTGGACGGATCGAACGTGGTGTGGAGCTCGAGGTCCATGGTCGAGAAGCCCAGCTGACGCACCAGCGCGTTGGCGGCGCGGTAGCCGCGAGCTCGCTGGAGGCGCTCGAAGAGCTCTTTGGGCAAGGGCTCTCCGGTCTCGTGATGATGCGCGAAGAGCGCGAGGGTGGCCTCGTCCCAGCAGAAGTTCTCCATGATCTGCGAGGGCAGCTCCACGAAGTCCCAGGCCACCTTGGTGCCGGCGAGCGAGCGGACCTCGACGGTGCTCAAGAGGTGGTGGAGCAGGTGCCCGAACTCGTGGAACACCGTCTGCACCTCCCGGTGCGTGAGCAGCGATTTGCCGTCCTGGGGCTTGGTCATGTTGCCCACGATGAGCCCGACGCTCTCGGTCATGGCGGGATCGCCGGGTATGCGATCGAGCACTCCATGCATCCAGGCGCCATCGCGCTTGCCCTCGCGCGGGAACAGATCGAGGAAGAACGAGCCGATGTCGGTGCCGGTGGCGTCCTTCACCCGGTATTGCTCCACCGAGGGGTGCCATACCGAGACCGGATCGTCCTTCCGCTCGAAGGTGAGCCCGTAGAGCCGCTGGGTCACATCGAACACGCCGCGTACCACGTTGCCGAGCTCGAAGTACGGGCGGAGGCTCTCCTCGTCGAACTCGTAGAGGGCTTTCCGGCGCTTCTCGGCGAAGTAGGCCACGTCCCAGGGCAAGATCTCCGAGATGCCGGCGGTCTCCTTGGCGAAGGCGGCGAGCTCCTCGTTCTCCCGGCGGAACGCAGCATCGACGTGGGTGCGCACGCGGCCCACGAACTCGCGCGCGGTGGTGCCGCTCTTGGCCATGCGGTTCTCGAGCACCAGATCGGCGAAGGTGGCGAACCCCAGGAGCGCGGCTTTTTCCCGGCGCAAGTCGAGGATGTGCCCGAGCAGCGGGCGGTTGTCGCCGGCGCCAGCGGTACCGGTGAGGTCGGTGGCGGCGCGGGTGGCGTGTGCACGATACATGCGTTCCCGGAGCGCGCGATCGTCGAGATAGGTGAGCGCCGGGCCGTAGCAGGGCGCGTCGAGGGTGAGACGGTACCCCTCCTTCCCCTTCTCTTCGGCGGAGGTGCGGGCGGCGCGAATGGCGCTCTTGGGCAACCCGGCCAGCGCCGCTTCGTCGGCCACGATGAGCTCGAAGCCGCTCGAGGCGTCCACCACGTTCTGCGCGAACTTGAGGGTGAGCTCGGTGAGCTTCACGTCGATGGCCTCGGCGCGCTTCTTCCCTTCCTCCGGCAGCGCCGCACCGTTGCGACGGAAGTCGGCCAGGGTGTTCGCGAGGAACCGAGCCCGCGGCGCGTCGAGCGCCTTGGCTTCGTCCGTGGCAGCGAACGCGGTGAGCGCGCGGTAAAGCCCGGCGTTGAGGGGGATGCCGCTGTAGAAGCTCGCCACCTCCGGCTGCACCGCGTTGAAGGCGTTGCGGAACTCGGGCGTCGCCGACACGGCTTCGAGGTGCGATGCCACCGACATGGCGTAGTCGAGGGTCTCGGTGGCGCGCTCCAGCGCCCCCAGCGTGGCTTCGTAGCCGTACTCGGTCTGGGCGGCAGTCGCGTTCCCGCCTCGGGCGATGGCATCGATGCGCGCCTGCGCTTCCCGCAGCAGCTGGGGAATCGCTTCGGTGACGTGCTCGGCCTTCACTTGCGCGAAGGGGACTTGGGTCTTGACCTCGAGGAGCGGATTTTCCACGAGCCCAAGCTATCACGGGGGTACCCGCGCACCAGCGGCGAAACTCGTCGCCTCCGACGCGACCTCAGACGCGTATCGTGGTGCCTTCGCGGGCTGCGAATACGTTCTTCCAAACCTTCTTCGCCTTGCGCTCGATGGCCGCTACCGCTGCGTCGTCGCGGCTGGGATCGTGGTGAAAGAGCGCGAGCCGCTTGGCGCCAGCGGCGCGGCACAGGCGCACGCCTTCTTCCCAGGTAGAGTGGCCCCAGCCCACGTACTTCGGGAATTCCGCATCGGTATAGGTCGAGTCGTAGATGACCAGATCCGCCCCCTCGATGAGACCGAGGATGTTGGCGTCGAACTGGCCGCGCACGTGCTCGGTGTCGGTGACGTAGCAAACGGAGCGACCGCCATGCTCCAGGCGATAGCCGGTGGCTCCGTTGGGGTGGTTCAGCGGCGCGGTGCGCACCCGCAGGCCGCGCCGAAGCAGGAACGTGTCGCCCGCCTTGAAGTCGTCGAAGTCGAGCTTCGCCGCCATGACCTCGAGCGGCACCGGAAAGAGCGGCTCCGACATCTGCCCGGCGAGGGCCGAGCGAATGCCGCCGAGGGTCTTGGAGAGGTGCCCGGCCATGACGCGGAAGGAGCGCTTGGGATCGAAGGCCGGCGCGAAGAAGGGAAACCCGTGGATGTGATCCCAGTGGGTGTGCGTGAGCAGCAGCGTGGCCTTGCGAACGTCGCGCGCGAGGTAGTCGGAGCCGAGTGGACGAATGCCGGTGCCGGCGTCGAACACCACCGGCTGATCGTCCACCTGCACCTCGACGCAGCTCGTGTTTCCACCGAACTTCATGAACTTGGTGGAGGGACACGGAAGGGTGCCGCGGACACCCCAAAAGCGCACGTTCATGATTCGACTGTACCGCGAAGGACCGCCCGTGTGGGCGCGAAAAGCGGGAACGTCAGCGCGGATCGGGCTTGGGCGTCTTCGGCGTGCTCGGCGGGAGCTCGGGCTTTGCCATCATCGCCGGCTTCGGCTCACCGCTGAGCGTCTTGAGGAATGTGACGATGGACTTCGTATCCTGGTCGCTGAAGGCCATGCCGACCTGGTGCGTTCCCATGAGCTTCACCGCCTCTTCGAGCGTCGCCACCGAGCCGTCGTGGTAGTAGGGCGCCGTCTTGGCCACGTTGCGGAGACCGGGCGTCTTGAACATGAGCTTGTCGCTCTCTTGCTTGGTGACGTCGTAGCGACCGAGGTCGTTGGTCTTCTCCCAGGGCTTCACCTTGCCGAGCTTCTGGTACTCCATGCCGCCCAAGAGTGGGCCGGCGTGACAGCTGGAGCAGGTGAGGTCCATGAACTTCTTCAGGCCCACCTTCTCGGGGTTGCTGAGGGCGTCGTCGTCGCCGGCGAGGTACTGGTCGAACTTCGAGGGGAGCACCAAGGTGCGCTCGAAGGCTCCCAGCGCCTTGCCGAAATTCTCGAAGGTCGCCGGGTTCTTGTCGGCCGGGAAGGCCGCCTTGAACGCCTCCACGTACTTCGGCATCGAGGTGAGGACCTTCATCACGGTGGCGCCATCGGGCATGGCCATCTCCACCGGGTTGAGCGCGGGGCCGAGGGCTTGCTCCTCCACGTTCTTGGCGCGGCCGTCCCAGAACTGTACGAACTGCCCGGCGGAGTTGTAGACCGTGGGCGAGTTGCGCTTGCCGTGCTGCTTCCGGTGCCCCTCGGAGGTGGCGAGACCATCGGCACCGGATTTGGCGAGATCATGGCAGCTGTTGCACGACACGTCCTGGTTCTTGGAGATCCGCGGATCGAAGAAGAGCGTGCGCCCCAGCTCCACCTTTTCTTTGGTGATGGGGTTGTCGCTGCTGGCGAACAGATCCGGAAGCTTGCCGAACTGCACAAGGAGCGCGCGGTCGATCTTGACCTCCTCCTCCTTCTTGGGCTCGGTGGCCGCAGCGCCGGTGCCGGTGGTGGCGGAGGTCGTCGGCTTCGGTTCCTCTTTCTTCTCGCAGGCGCCCAGAGCAGCTACGAGGCCGAGGAGCATCGCCGAAGCGAGACCGAGAGAAGCAGGGTGCGTGGATTTCATGATCGCTTCCTGTACGGAAACAACCCTCGAAATCAAGGGCGGCGCCGCCCGGGGCGCTGCTTTTTTCCGGGGGGCGCGGGGCGCGCAGATTTGGCGCGTTTTGCCCCGGGCGCTGTGAAGAACAGCTCGCCGAGGTCGGCCGTGATGCGCGCGCACAGCTCCCTCGGGGGAATTGCCGCCGTCTCCGGCGTGGACGTGAGGCGCCCGGAGAGGAGCTGCGAGGCGAAGCCGTGGGCGGCGGCGTGGACGAGCCGCGCCCGGGCCGGGGTGATGGTCGGATCGGTGCGCCGCGCGATCTCGAGAAACGAGACCCAAGCGCCGTACGAGGGCAACGCGGCGCCGCGGGCGAACGTGCTCCGCACCAGCTCGTCGTTCATGCGCCGCTCCGCCATGAGCCAGTACAGTGTGGGGTGCGACACCGCGAACTCCAGGTAGGCTGCGGCGATGGCGGCACCGGTGCCCTTGCTCGCCGCCGCGGCCGCGACCTCCGCCACGAGGGCCTTCCACCCGAGCCCCGACACCTCCAGGAGGAACGGATCGAGCGCCCCCCAGTGGTGGTAGATGAAGCCCGTCGTCTGTCCCATGAG
>JABFRG010000377.1 GCA_013141295.1 Polyangiaceae bacterium | reverse complement strand
GCACCGAGGTCGGGACCTCGTGCCCCACCCGCACGACGGCTCGAACGATGGGAGCGGAGAGACCCAGGGACGCGAAAGGCATGGCGACCCTCGCAGTAGCACTCCTGGCGACCTCCGGGCGACCGATCGCCGGGGAGGCGATGGAACGTGGGCTTTTGCCCCGAAGGCCTACGCCGCAGCGGCGCGCTCGGTTCTTCTGCGGGCCGCTGGTATGAACGGATCATGCACGTCACCTCCGTCGCGGCCGTCTCCGGCGATCCTGCTTCCCTCGCCGCGGCGGATCTGGTCGCTGCCATCCTCGGCCCCGCACTCGTCGTGGCGCAAGCGGACGACGCCCCGGAGGTCGTCACCGTCGGCCCCGCCGCCACGCGGCCACGTGTGGTGGTGCGCGTGCCGACGCAACCCCAGCAGCTGGCGTTCTTCTCCGGCGTTCCGCGGCTTCGCGACGGCCTCGCCTCGGTGGACGTGGCGCACGTGGTCGAGGCGTGCGTGGAGATCTGCCGGGGTCGCTCGGTGGTGCGCAAGGCGAAGGAGGCGGACGTGCGCGCGCGCATCGACGAGCACCTTCGCGCCAACAACGTGTGCGGATTCACCTCTGGTCCCGCGTCGGGCTTCCGGGCCATCCCCATCGAGTACGACTGGGACGGCGAGACCCTCGCCTTCATGAGCGAAGGCGGAGAGAAGTTCGCGCGCATGGCGCTGCAGCCGGAGGTCAGCGTGACGGTGGCCGACCGCTACACCGGCTTCGCGACCCTCCGCGGGACGCAGATCACCGGCGAGGCACGGCTCCTCGACGAGGGCGACCCTCGCGTCGCCACCACCCTCGCCTCCAAGGGGCTCACCCGCGGGCGCATTGCGTCGCTGCCGTGCCGCATGCACTTCTTCCAGGTGGTCCCCACGCGCATCGAGCACCTCGACGCAGTGGCCGCGAAGGCCGGCTCGTACGACGCCCTGCAGGTGGTGGGGCGACTCGAACCGGGGTAAGCGTCTCCTCGGTCGTGGCGCCGTGCTATGGATGGGCCCGGATGAAGCTCGCGGACCTGCGGCGTGCGGCGACCAGCCGGTCGCTCTTCGCCCCCACCAGCCTGGCGGAGGCCATCGAGCGCCTGGGCTACGTGCAGGCCGATCCGATCCGGGCGCCGGCGCGGGCGCAAGATCTCATCCTCCGGCACCGGGCTGCCGACTACCGCGCGGGCGATCTGGAGCGCCTCTATCCCACGTTGCCGGTGGAAGAGGACTACCTCCACAACTACGGCTTCGTGAGCCCGGCACTGCACGCGGCGCTGCACCCGCGACCGCCGCGGAAGAAGAACGCGAAGGCGCTGGAAGCGAAGGTGCGGGCCTTCCTTCAGGGCCGTTCGACGGTGCACCCGCGGGAAGTGGAAGCGGCGCTGGGGAAGAAGAGCGTAGGCAACTACTGGGGCGGCACCTCCGCCGCCACCACGCAGGTGCTCGATCGCCTGCACTACGCGGGCGTATTGCGGGTACACCAACGCGTGCAAGGTACACGCGTGTATGCGCCGCGGCCGGAGCCGACCGATGCTCCGGCGCTCGATGCCGGGGCCCGGGCCCATCGGATCCTCGACGTCGTGCTCGGGCTCCACGCGCCCTTGCCCGCGGCGAGCCTCACCTACGTGGTGCGGCTCCTTCGCTATGGCGCGCCCCAGCAGGCGGCGGCGCTGCGGACGGCGCTCGCGGACAAGGAGGCCGAGGGCACGGTCCGGCGCTTCGTGGTCGACGGGGTCACGTACGTCGACTGGACCGCGCCGCCCGCGGCAGAGAAGGCGAGCGTGGTGCGCTTCTTGGCACCGTTCGACCCCATCGTCTGGGACCGGCGACGCTTTCACCATCTCTTCGGCTGGGAGTACAAGTTCGAGGCCTACACCCCACCGGCAAAGCGTCGCTTCGGCTACTACGCGATGCCGATTCTCTGGCGCGACGCCGCCATCGGTTGGGTGAACGTGGATGCGAAGGGGAACGTGGAGGCCGCGTACGTCGAGGAGCCCAAGGACGCCACCTATCGCCGGCGCTTCGCCGAAGAGGTGGATCGCCTCCGCTGGTTTCTCGGCCCATGAAGCTCTCGCGCGACACCCGCATCCTGTTCATCACCCGGGGCCTTCGCACCTTCGCGTACGGCTCGCTGGCGGTGATCCTCGCGCTCTACCTGGCAGCGCGCGGGTTCTCCGACGCGCACATCGGTCTCATTTTCTCGCTCACGCTGGTGGGCGACGCGGTGGCGAGCCTGGGCATCGCCAGCGTGGCCGATAGGCTGGGGCGCCGGCGGGTTCTCGTGGGTAGCTGCGCGCTGGTGGTGCTGGCGGGCGTGGTGTTCGCCGCCACCGGGAATCCCATCTTGCTCACGGTGGCGGCCATCGTCGGTACCATCAGCCCCAGCGGCGCCGAGGTGGGCCCCTTCCTCTCCATCGAGCAAGCCGCCATCAGCCAGGAGGTCCAGAGCACCGAGCGCACACGTGTGTTCGGCTGGTACCAGCTCACCGGCTCGCTCTCCAACGCCGCCGGCGCGCTGGCCGGAGGCTGGGTCGCGCAGGGCGTCGTGAGCCGCGGACACGCAGCGCTCGACGGGTATCGCGCCGTCATCCTCCTCTACGCGCTCTTCGGGGTGGCCCTGGCAGGCCTGTTTTCACGGCTCTCGGCGGGCGTCGAGCCGAAGAAGCGCGAAGGCGCCAAGGCGGGGCTGCATCGGTCGCGCAAGGCGATGCTCACGCTCTCCAGCCTGTTCGCGGTCGACTCCTTCGGCTCCGGGCTGGTGGTGCAAACCCTGCTCGCCTACTGGCTGCATCGACGCTTCGGCGCCGACGTGGGGCAGCTGGGGAGCATCTTCTTCGCGGCGAACGCCTTCGCAGGGTTCTCGGCGCTCCTGAGCGCGCGCATCGCGGGTCGCTTCGGGCTCATCAACACCATGGTGTGGACGCACATCCCGGCCAACATCTTGCTCATCGCCTTCCCTTTCATGCCGTCGCTCGAGCTCGCCGTGGCGGCGCTCTTGGCCCGCTTCCTGGTGGCGCAGATGGACGTTCCCGCGCGTACCAGCTACGTCATGGCCATCGTCGACGAGGACGAACGGTCCGCAGCCAGCGCCCTGGCCAGTCAGGCCAAGCTGCTGGGGGCCAGCGTGGGTCCCTTCGCCGCCGGGCTCATGGGGCTCAGCGCCTGGCCCTTCGTGGTGAGCGGCGTGCTCAAGATCGGCTACGACCTGGGGCTCTACCGGCTGTTCGTCGGCGTCAAACCGCCGGAAGAGCAGTAGCGAGCTCTTTTCTCGAGACGGTGGCTACCGCCGCGGTGTCAGGGAGCAGGCGCACCCGACGCGCCGAAAAGGAGCCCGTTCCCATGAGCATCTATCGTTCGTTCGCCTTGGTCGCCTCGATGTTGGCCGGAGCCTCTTCGCTCGCCGGCTGCTCTTCGGAGGAAGCCAAGACCGAAGATGTCGAGAGTATGCGCAGCGCCATCTGCAACAACAATGGTGGCGGGGGCGGCGACGCATGCAGCAACACGAACGGCTTCTGCCCGGCCGAGTGCAGCTACTGCTTCACGTCGAACGCCGATCGCATCCGGATGCAGAACCTGTGGGAATGTAACCCCATGAACGGCGGCGGAAGCGGAGGCGGAGGCAGCAGTGGCGGAGGCTGTTCCAACGCCTTCATCCGCGCCGCCCAACAAGACTGTCGCGACAGCATTTGCCCGAACGCCAGCCCCACTGGGCACGACACGTGCGCAGGCATCCACTCGTGCACCGTCAACGGCAACGGCACGAACAACTATGTCTGCGCCTGCGGCCAGGGCCCGATCTTGCGGGTCGGCGATACGTTCTGAATCGGCGCCCTCGAGATCCGCGACGACCTCGAGGACGCGTTCGCGTTCGTCTCAGAAGTGGCGGATGTTGGGAAGGTCCTGGAACTGGGCGGGAATCACGCAGCCGCCACGGTCGGCGTCGACGTGAATCGAGCTCCCGCGAAGGCGCGCGGTGTAGTGGCAGCTGGTGGCCTCGTTGACGAAGCTCATGCAAGCCTCGCTGCCGCACTTCTCGAGGCCCGAGTTGGGAATGCCGACGAAGCTGTTGGTGCCGTTGGGCGTGAGCTGGAAGGCGTACCAGGAGAAGAAGTTCTGCTGGCCCGACGGATCGTCGAAGTCGATGACCTCGAAGACGCGCCACTCGCTCCCCCGAAGGTAGGCGTAGATCTGCCCCCGCTGGAACGTGGAGAACCAGATGTCCTGCACGGTGTTCGGCACCACCAGCGGCTCGCCGCGGAGGCCGCGGCCCGGATCGTTCGGGTTCCAGTCGGTGGGGCGGCCGAGGCGGCTCTGCATGACAGCGCCCCAGCCCGCATTGGTGCTGGTGAGCGAGCCGCACTTCTCGGAGCCGTTGGGATCGCAGCCGTAGTATTTGTTCCACACCGCGGTCCGCGCGCGGAGCGGCATCGACTGATAGTCGTTCACGTTGGCGTGGGCCCAGCCGGAGAAATTGCCGCCCACGAAGCCGCCGTTCCAGGGAATCGAACGAAAGCCGTTGCCGCTCACGTTCTGCTCGATGATGTCGATGGACGAGGGCGTCGTCCCCACCACCAGCGCGACGTGGCCCGGGCTGCCGTTGGTGCTCACGATCATGTCGCCGGGGACCGGCGGGTGGCTCGCGTCGCCCCGGTAGTAGACCGAAGTGCGGCCCGCCGGCGCGTTGGCCAGCAGCTTGTGGGCGTCGCCGAACCAGAAGAGGCCGTCGTAGTGCGTTCGGAAGTGGCGCATCACCAGCTCGACGCACTGGTAGTGCTCGCCGCCGTCGATGGGGTTGGTCACGCCATCGCACGATTGGTCGCTGTTGGTCGCCCAGCCGTTGGAGAAGGCCGACGTGCCGTCCCAGGTCTGAAGGGGCGTGCCGCAGGCCGGCATCGCACCCAGCGCACCGGCGTTCTGCTCGGTAGCCGCGTCGTCCGGGGCCACGCTACAGGCCGCGAGCATGACCGTGGCGGAAAGGGTGAAGAGAGAGGGGATCGTTCGAAGCTGCTTCATGGTGGTTCTCCTCCGAGGAGACCCACCTTGCGCAAGCGCCGTGCCGGTGTCCGCACCGCGTTTCAGGCGGAGAAAGACGACCCAACAGGGTTGCTCGGATCGATTCGATCATCCCCCACGATCGAACGGCACATGGGGCCGCGATCCAGCGCTCAGCGCGTGAGGACCACCACGCCGTAGGCGCCCAGGGGCACCGGCAGGGTGAAGGCCTTGCCGTCGTACGGCTGCGCCAGCGCCGTCACCGTGGTCGCCGGCGCTTCGGGGAAGTCCGTGCCGTAGGCCTGGCGATCGCTCGTCACCCGCACGCGATAGGTGCCGCCCGCCGGCACGCCGATGTCGTAGCGGGTGTAGGCACGATTGCGCAGGTTCACGAAGACGATGACGTCCTGCCCGCCCCCGCCGCCGGCGCTGGTGCGCTGGTACACGAGCACCTTGGCCGCGTCGTTGCGGTGGAGAATCTGCACGCCGGGCGCGGCCGGCGCGCTCTCCGAGCC
>JABFRG010001180.1 GCA_013141295.1 Polyangiaceae bacterium | reverse complement strand
TCTCCGCCGTGGTCGAGCCTGGATGGCGCTCGTGCTCCCCATCGCGGCGAGCGGCGCGGCGGTGGCGGCGGTGGCCCGAGCGAGCCTCGACCCCTCTCGCGCGTGCCCGCATGAAGCGCTCGCCGCGATGGGGAGCACGAGCGCCATCCAGGCTCGACCACGGCGGAGAACGGTCATCTCCCTGGCAGGGTAGACGACGCCCGGTGCGCCGATCGAGGATTCGAAGGCGCGCTCGAAAGAGCGCACTATCGGCGCGGGAAGGGATTGCGAAAAGGCCACGTATCGTGGTTCAGAATGGAAATGCAGCGCTTCGAATTCTCCGACGGTTCGTCCAACAAGTTCTGGCAGATCGCCCGCGAGGGCTCGACGTTGCGGGTCGCCTTCGGGAAGATCGGCACTGACGGTCAGGCGCAGCTGAAGGAGCTCGCCTCCGAAGCCGCGGCCATCGCCGAGCACGACAAGCTGGTGAAGGAGAAGACCAAGAAGGGGTACGTGCCGGTGGGCGATGCGCCGGCAACCGCCGCCGCTGCAGTGGCCAAGCCCAAGGCGGCGCGCGTCGAGGCGGAACCCGCTCCGGCGAAGGCCGAGCCTGCGGTCGCTCCTCCCGCGGTGCCGGCGCGCCAGGGCGACTACGTGCTCGAAGAGCGATACGTGGGCACCCGAACCGCCGTCCCGGAGGGCAAGTACGAAGACCTCGCCGGCAACTGGAACGGAGACGACGCCGAGGCGGTCATGAAGGAAGTGATCGCCGGGAAGAAGCGCACTGCGGCGCCGCTTCGGGCGGGCGTGGACGCGGTGGTCGCCTTCATGGGCGACGAGAAGGCCGACCTCGACGTGGTGGCAGCCGGCTTGCTTCTTCGCCTCAACAGCGCCGCCATCGCCTACCTGGTCGCGCGCTACGGCATTGCGTTCGCCGTCGACGCGTATCTCCAGGCGCACCGCATCGAGATCGAGGTCGAAGACGGGGCCCGCAGCTTCAAGACCGCCACCAGCACCTACGCGGTTCACGGCGCATTGCCCGCGCTCGCCACGCTCGGTACCCGGGCGAAGCCCGAGGAGTGGGCCGCGTGCCTCGACAAGGTGCGGGCCGCCCGCGAAACGGAGACCAACCAGGAGGTTCGCGCGGAGCACAACGTGCTCCTCCGGGACGAGGCGCTGGTGGCCCAGGACGCCGCCGCGGCCCGGACGAGCCGCGACTGGCAAGTGACCCAGTTCGTTCTCATGGCGACCCGCGACCCCGCCATCCAGAAGGAGATGGCGGGCCTCATGTGGAACGCCCAGCTGGTGCTCGACGCGGTGGGCCTCCCCGCGCTTCCGTGGATTCTCCCGAAGCTCGAGAAACAGAACGGCGTGACCGACGATCTGTTCGACGCCGAGACGGTGGCGGCGGCCAAGGTGGTGGCCAACGATCTCGCCGGGAAGAACACCAAGGAGCGGGCGCGCGAGTACTTCGCCAAGCGTCCGGATCTGGCGCTGCGGGCGCTGGTGCCGATCCTCGCCGCGGGGGGCAAGCTCGCTCCCTTCGCCAAGCCGGTGGTGGAAGCCACCCTGGCCGCGCACCCCACGCTCTCGGCCATCGTGGCCCCGCTCCTCGACCCGAAGGCGCGCGCGTTTCTCACCGCCGAGAAGAAGCCCGCGTTGCCGGAGGCCGCCGCCGCCGCGGTGCCCGAGGCGCTCCGTCGCGACCCCACCCCGGGCGTGGACGGCTTCCCCAAGAAGCTCGCGCCGCTGCCGGACTTCGCGCTGGAAGCCATCGCCGCCAGCCCGGTCCGTCTCGCCGGCACCGAGACGGTGCTACCGGCAGCAGCCATGCAGCGGCTCTGTCAGACGCTTCGATACGTGAAGGATGCACCCATTCTCGCGGCCGCGCGAAAAGCCTGCCCGCCGAAGGATCTGGCGGCGCTGGGCTGGGAGATCTTCGAGCGCTGGCAAGCCGCCGGCGCGCCCAACAAGGAGCCCTGGGGCTTCACCGCCCTGGGCCTGGTGGGCGACGACGATACCGCGCGCAAGCTCACGCCGCTCATCCGCGCCTGGCCCGGCGAGTCGCTCCATGCTCGCGCCACGGTGGGCCTCGACGTGCTGGCCACCCTCGGCACCGACGTGGCCCTCATGAACCTCCACGGCATCGCGCAGAAGCTGAAGTTCAAGGGCCTGCAAGAGAAGGCTCGGGAGAAGATCGCCGCGGTGGCCGCCGCCCGGGGCTTCACCGCCGATGAGCTTGCCGATCGCCTGGTGCCGGACTTCGACCTCGGGGACGAAGGTGGCAACGTGCTCGACTTCGGGCCGCGCTCGTTCACCATCGTGTTCGACGAGTCGCTCAAGCCGCAGCTCAAGGGCGATGGCGGCAAGCTGCTCGGGGATCTGCCGAAGCCGGCGAAGAGCGACGACGCGGAGAAGGCCAACCTCGCCACCGAGCGCTGGAAGGCGCTGAAGAAGGACGCCAAGGTGGTGGCCGCCGGCCAAGTGCTGCGTCTCGAGCTCGCCATGTGCAGCGAGCGCCGCTGGAAGCTCGATGTATTCCGCACGTTCCTGGTGGAGCACCCGCTGGTGATTCACCTGGTGCGTCGCCTGGTGTGGGGCGTGTACGACGCGGGCGGCGCCCTCCGCTCCACGTTCCGGGTGGCGGAGGACGGCACCTTCGCCGACGCCGACGACAAGACCGTCACCGTCCCCGACGGCGCATCGGTAGGCATCGTGCATCGCCTCTCGCTCGACGACAAGACGCTCGCGCGCTGGAGCACCGTGCTCGCCGATTACGAGATCATCCAGCCCTTCGACCAGCTGGGCCGGCAGACCTTCGCGCCCACCGCCGAGGAGAAGGCCAAGAAGGTGGTGGACCACCTGGGCGCGACCGAGGTCCGTACCTCGCGGCTCATGGGGCTCGAGTCGCGCGGCTGGCGCAAGGGCGAGGCGCAGGACGCCGGCTGGGTCTGGGACATGTGGCGCACCCTCGAGGGCGGCCTCCGGGCTTCGTTCTCCCTCGAAGGCGGCTTCTGCATGGGCGCCGCCGACATGAACCCCACCACGCAGAAGATTGGTCCCATCCACTTCACCCGTGAGGATGGCAAGCAGGTGGGGCTCGACGCCATCTCGCCCATCGTCTTCAGCGAGCTCGCCCGCGAGCGCGAGTCGCTGCGGGAGTAGCCGGGTATTCAAGCGCACCGAAACGTGGGACGCTCGCCCACGATGCGTCGCACTTCATCCACGGTGTTGCTCATGATCTGCATCCTCGGCTGCACGCGCTCCGGGAGCGCGGTGGCGGAGCCGGTGGGCCCTGCGCGCCCGAGCTCGGAGCCATCTTCGACGGCGGCCGTCGCTTCCACGCCGGCGCCCGCGGCACCCGCTCCCGAGGAACGCGACCTTGCTTTCGTGCCCGATCTCCAGGCCATCGGCAAGGCGTACAAGGCCTGGGGGCGGGTCGACGACGAGCTACGGTGGGCGCCGTTTCTCTGCCGCATGCCGCTGCCGGGCAGACCGGCTTTCAGCGTGGCCGCGACCGGGGGCCACGCGCAGAAGCTGTACTCCCTGTTCGCGAAGGACCGCGAGGCCTATGCCAAGCGGGGCGCGCAAGCGGCGGGGCAGGTGCTCGTCAAAGAGAGCTTCGTCGCCGAGCGTGTCGAAGGCCAGCAACCCTCACCTTTGACGGTGGGCGATCAGGGCATCGGTGGCGGAGACCACTTTCATCCGTACGTCGTCCGCGACGGCGCTACGTACCGCGCGGGCACGCCCATGGGCCTTTACATCATGATGAAGAAGGCGGGCGCCGACACCGACGCGGGGTGGGTGTACGGGACCCTCGCCGCCGACGGCTCGGTGACCTCGGCGGGAAAGGTTGCATCCTGCATGGGATGTCATCGGGACGCGCCCGTCGATCGCCTCTTCGGCGTGAAGACCGCCGGCTACTGAGGCGAGGGGAGCAAGACTTCCACGGGGCTCTTGGACTCGGGAAATGCCGGGCCCGGGCCGCACTGTCCCTTCCGGTTTTCGCCCTTGCACCAGACCGCCCCCTTCGCGTCGAGGGCGCAGTCGAAGTCGCCGCCCGCGGCCACCGCCGTCATGCCTTCGAACCGTGTCCGGAACGGGGCGCCCGACGGATCCATGCAACCGTAGGCCTTCGCGGCGGTCCAGCCGCAGCGACCGTAGCCCAGCACCGACACGATGGGGCCACCCTTGGCCGGCGACGTCACTTCGCCCCACACGTTCATCGAGGTCGCGCCGTCCAGCTCCGGCGCTCGTCGGAGCGGGTCTTCGCCTGCCGCGGCGCCGCGGAAGCCCTTGCCCCGCACGTCGACCGCGTAGAGCGCGCCGTTGGGGCCGAGCCCGATCTGGCTCACCGGTCCGATTCCCTTGGCAGGGGTGAGGTCCGGAGCATCCAGCGGGCTGCCGTTGCCCCGCAGCAGCTCCTTGTTCCGGCCGATGGCAGCAAAGGGCTGACCGTCTGACTGGGGAAAGACGATGGTGTCGAGCCCATCGAGGGCCGGGACTCGTTTGGCGTCGAAGGCGTCGCCGAAGCACCACGCTGCGCCATCCTTCGCGAAGGCGCAGGCGAACCCGTTCGACGCGACGATGCGCTCCGCCGTGGGTACGTTCGCGACCCTCTTGGGTGAAGGGCCCCAGCAGTACACCTCACCGGCCTCGGTGAGGCCGCAGGCGAAGTCGAAGGCTGCCGCGACCGCGCGTACCTTCGGAAGCGGAAGCGACCGCGCGCGCCGCACGCGCTCACCCGCCGGACGGCCGAGCATGTCGTGGTCGTTGTTGCCCCAGCAGCGGACCGCGCCGGCCTGGTCGATGAGGCAGCCCGCGGTTCTTCCGAGCACCATCTGGCGTGGCTGCATGCCGGCGGTGCCTTCGACGAGCCCCATGGGCCCGTCCGGCTGGCCGTCGTCGCCGAGCTCCGAAATGCCGGCGCACTCGATGCCCGCGTCGGTGGCGCGGCACGCCCAGGGGACGTCCTTCGCGCCGTAGCCCTTGGTGAACGTGCCGTACAGTCCGACCGCGCGCCCGGGCCCGAGCTTGACCCGCGTCTTCTTCGACGCGTCGATGGGAAAGCACGTGATCTCGTCGTGCGAGCTCCGCACACAAGCGTCTTCCATGCTCACCAGCAGACTCGCAGCGTCGGAGATGCCGGCCACCGGCGCGGCCGTGCTCGCCCCGACCGTACGCCAGCAGACCACCGTCTTCCGTTGGGTGAGGGCGCAGCCACCTCCAAAGCTCATGCCCACCTCGACGGCGTCGTCGAGCCCACGCACCTCGAGCGTCGTCCGTTTGCGGGGATCGTCCACCGAGTGGACGCACGTGACCTTGCCGCCGTCGCGGATGAAGCAAGCTTCGTCGAGATGCTGGGCTACGCGGCTGGCGCCGGCAACCGGCAGTGGAACGGCGGGCGCACGGACATCGTCGATGGCGAACACCTGCGCCTTCCCGTCCGCGGTCACGACGATCGTCGAGCCCCCGCTGGCGGATACGTCCGCGGCGCCCGCGACCCCCGGGATACGGTGCGGCAGCTCGTCGCTTCCCCGCCATCCAC
>JABFRG010000164.1 GCA_013141295.1 Polyangiaceae bacterium | reverse complement strand
AACGTCACCCGCGAGCGCATGCCCACCCGCCCGCTGGGCAAGACGGGGGCGCGCGTCTCCATCGTGGGCCTCGGGGGCTTCCACATCGGCATGCAGAAGGACGAAGCCGAGAGCATCCGCATCGTGAAGACCGCGGTGGAGCGCGGCATCACGTTCTTCGACAACTGCTGGGACTACAACAAGGGGCAGAGCGAAGAGCGCATGGGGAAGGCCCTGGAGGGCGGGGGACGCGAGAAGGTGTTCCTCATGACCAAGCTCGACGGCCGCACCAAGGACGTGGCCGCGGCCCAGCTCGAACAGTCGATGAAGCGCCTGCGCACCAACGTCATCGACCTCGTGCAGATCCACGAGATCATCCGGCCCGGCGATCCGGAGGCGTGCTTCGCCGCCGGCGGCTGCATCGAGGCGCTGGTGGAGGCGAAGAAGCAGGGGAGGATCCGCTTCATCGGGTTCACCGGCCACAAGAGCCCCGACATCCACCTGGCCATGCTCGCCGCCGCCGAAGCCCACGGCTTCGAGTTCGACACCGTGCAGATGCCTTTGAACGTCATGGACGCGCACTTCCGCAGCTTCGAGAAGAACGTGCTCCCGGTGGCGGTGAAGAAGGGCATGGGCGTACTGGGAATGAAGTCCATCGGCAGCGGCACCTTGCTCGAGAGCAAGAAGGTGACCGCGCGGGAGTGCTTGAACTACGCCCTCTCGCTGCCGACCTCGGTGGTCATCACCGGGTGCGATAGCATCGGGGTGCTCGAGCAAGCGGTGGACGTGGCGCTGAAGTTCAGCCCGATGCCAGCGGCCGACGTGGCGGAGCTCCTGGCCCGCACGCGGGATGCCGCCAAGGACGGAGTCTACGAGACCTTCAAGACCAGCAAGAAGCACGACGGCACCGACGAGAACCCGCACTGGCTCACCACCGCCAAGGTCTGAGCGTGTACCATCGGGCGGCATGCCCAAGCTCATCTCCCGGGAGGAAGCGCTGGCTCAGATTCGCGCCGAGCGAGGCGGCGAACCGTGCCTCATGTGCGGCATCGCAGCGCGGCGTATCGGAGCCGTTCACGCGCTCTACGAGGACGACGACTTTTTGGTCTTCCTACCCCGCTACGTGCGCCGCTGGGGGCAGGTTTGCGTGATGCCGTACGCGCACGTGCGGAGCTTCGGGGAGATGAGCGCGGCGTCCTTCGGCGCGATGTCGTCGCTGGGGCACCGCGTGGCCATGACCCTGGAGCGGGCCCAACGGCCCAAACGCGTGTATCTTGCATCGACCGGGAGCAGCGCCGGTGAGCTGGTGAACAGCTCCGAGCACATGCACCTGCACGCCATTCCTCTCTACATGCCCGACGACAAGCCCTCCGACATCTTCTCCTGGCGCGCCGGGGTGTGGGTCGGCGCCGACGAAGAGTGGGCCGACCTCCTCGCCAGTTACCGCGCCGCCTGGGCGGAAGCCACCTGAGCTACCTTCCGGGGCAAAAGGGGCGCATCGCGCTCTCACCATGGGCGTAGGCAGGCACCGTTTGCTTTCGACCCTCGAGGAGCGTGGCCAGAGCCGCGACCTTCTTCGGCTCGAAGACGTAGGCCGGCAATTTGAACGCCAGCGACGCTTCGAACGGGGCGCGCGCCTGGGCATCGGCGGCGCTCCGTCGGAGCAGCGCGACCTCGCGGTCGAGCTCCCGTTGCACGGTGGGCGTGCCCACCTCGAAGCGCTGCACCAGCAGCGGGTTGCTCACGATGTACTCCCGGTACGCCACCTTGCCTCCCTCCGGCGGACGCACGTGGAAGATGGCCGCGATGCGCGCGGGCGTGGCCTCGGCGAGAGGCACCGCCTTTCCGTCGAGGCTCGCGAAGCGAAGCGCCGGGCGCTCGGCCGGGGCGAACCGTCCCACGATGGCGTCTGGAGCGAGCTCGATGCGCACGAGCACGTCCCCATAGCTGCGTACCCCGCGCGGAGCTGCGGTGGCGAAGGCGGCCGTCCACGCGTAGCGGCGCGCCAAATGGGTAGGATGCTCGAGGAGGACGCGGGCCAGGCGTCCATCCTCGTCCTTCCGGGCGGCCACCCGGTGTAGCGCCTCCAGGTACTCGGAGCGAAAGTTGCCGGCACGCTCGGTGGACCACAGGAGCACGCCGTCCTTGGCCATGCGCGCCGCCTGCTCCTTGCTGGTCCAGGAATAGAGCTCGCGCCGCGCGAAATCGTCGTCGGTCGCGCGATACGCGTCGAAGGCCGCAGCGCCGTCGTTCTCGGCGCGACAGGGCGCTGCCGGCTCGCCCGCGTCGTCTGCTTCGCTCGGTCCAGCGTCCGCCGCGGCAAGGGCTCCCGAGGAGGCGCCGTCCGAGCTTCCGCCCGCGTCGACGCTCGCTCGGGTCGGCTCCGGCAGCTGGGGCTCGCCCGCGTCGGGGCGCCCGCACGAAAGTGCCAAGGAGGCCGCGAGGGCCGAGGTCGCCGCCCGCGCGCGCATCGGCTCAGCTGAGCGAGAGCATGCGCTCGATGGGCAAGAGGGCGCGCTCCACCAGGTCTTCGCTCATCTCCAGCCGCGGCGTGAGGTCGCGGAGGGAAAGATAGGTCTTCTCCAGCGTGTTCTTTCGCATGTGCGGGCACTCGTTGCAGGCGCAGTTGGCCTCCGGCGGCGCCGGGATGAACACCTTGTCGGGCGCGCCCTTCTGCATCTGGTGCAAGATGCCGGGCTCGGTGGCCACGATGAACTCTTTCTTGGAGCTGGCCAGAGCGTACTTGAGGATGTTGGTGGTGGAACCGATGTAGTCTGCAAGCTTCAGTACCGGCTCCTCGCACTCCGGGTGGGCCACCACCAGGGCCTCCGGGTGCCGCTCCTTCAGGCCCACGATCTTTCGCTCGCTGAAGGTGTCGTGGACGATACAGCTGCCTTGCCAGAGCTCCATCTTGCGCCCGATGCGCTTCTCGAGCCAGGCGCCGAGGTTCTTGTCGGGGCCGAAGAGGATGGTCTTGTCGGCCGGAAGCGAGCGCACGATCTTCTCGGCGTTGGAGCTGGTCACGATGTAGTCGGAGAGGGCCTTCACCTCGGCCGAGCAGTTGATGTAGCTCACGGTGACGGCGCCCGGATGCCGGGCCTTCCAGGCGCGGAACTTCTCCGGTGGGCATCCGTCGGCGAGCGAGCACCCGGCCTCCATGTCGGGCACCACCACGATACGCCCGGGGTTCAGGATCTTGGCGGTCTCGGCCATGAAGTGCACGCCCGCGAAGCAGATGACGTCGGCCTGGGTCTTGGCCGCTTCCTGCGCGAGCTGGAGCGAGTCGCCGATGAAGTCGGCCACGTCCTGGATGTCCGAGTCCTGGTAATAGTGCGCCAGGATCACCGCGTTCTTCTCCTTCTTCAGGCGACCGATCTCGGTCTCGAGGTCGAGCGAAGGGTCGATGCGGCGGCCTTCGGGGGTGGCCCGGCCGGCGATGGGGAGCTCGCGAACGTTCATGGCCGTCAACGTAGCGAAGGAACTGGCCTCTGGTAAGGGCCTCCGCGCAAACGCCGGTAGAGCACGTGGGGAGCTCGGGCGTGATACCATCGACGCCGATGCGTTCACCTTTCACCGTCGTGCGCGAACTCGTCTCCGATGCCCGGGAGAAGGTCTTCACCGCCGCGCGCTTCTCCCACCAGACCGGCTATCTCTGGGAGGTGCGGCCGGGGGCCGTGGGTGAGCTGGTGCGGGCGCTGGTCACCGGCGCGCAGAACCCGGCCACCGCCTACCGCATCGCCGCCAAGAACCACCCGGACAAGGTGGCCTTGGTGCACGGCGAGCGTCGCATTCCCTTCGGCGATCTCGACCGGCTCATCGACAGTGCGGCCCACGGGCTCCACGCGGCCGGCGTGCGCCGTGGCCACAGCGTGCTCCTGGCCATGAAGAACTGCCCGGAGTTCGTCATTGCATCGGCAGCGGCAGGGCGGCTCCGGGCGTCGGCGGTGGCGGTCTCGTGGCGCTCCACGCCGCGCGAGCTCGCGTACCTGGCGAATCACTCCAAGGCTCGCCTCGTGGTGTGCGATCCGGACGTATTTCGCACGCTGGAAGCGGCCCGCGCCGACCTCTCGGAAGAGCTCCTTTCGCGCATCTTCGTGGTGGGCGGAGCCGGGCAGGGCGCACCGTTCGAGCGGCTGCTCTCCCACGAGGATCGCGGCCCCTTCGTCGACGCCGCGCCGGGCGAGGACGCCGCGGTGGTCATCTACACGTCGGGCACCACCGGCAAGCCCAAGGGCGCGGTGCGCAAGTTCCCACGCTCCGCCGCCAACGCCGCCTTTCGCTTCCTGTGCGAAGTGCCGCTGCGGGTCGAGGACGTCCACCTGGTGGCCTGCCCGATGTATCACTCCACCGCGTACGCCTTCATGACCTTCTCGCATATCGTGGGCAACACGGTGGTGCTCATGGACGAGTTCACGCCGGAGGGCTTCCTGGCTCAGGTCGAGCGCTACAAGGTCAGCACCACGGCGGTGGTGCCCACCATGCTCCACCGGCTCATGCAGCTGCCCGAAGCGGTACGCCGTCGCTACGATGCGCACACGCTGCGCATCGTCTTCAGCGGCGGCGCGCACCTGCCGCCCACGGTGGCCACGGCCTTCATGGATGCCTTCGGCGACACCGTGTACAATTTCTACGGCGCCACCGAGACCGGCCTCGTCACCCTGGCTTCGCCGCGCGATCTGCGGAGCGCGCCGGGTACCATCGGGCGCGCGGTGCCCGGCAACGAGATTCGCCTCCTCGGCGAGAGCGGCGCGCCGGTGCCGGCCGGGCAGGTGGGCGAGCTCTTCGTGAAGAACGATCTATTGGTGAGCGGCTACTACGACGACGACGCGGCGACCCGCGGGAGCATGCGCGAGGGCTTCTTCAGCGTGGGCGATCTCGCGCGCGTCGACGACCACGGGCGCTACTTCCTCGAGGGGCGCAAGCGCGACATGATCGTCACCGGTGGGGTCAACGTGTATCCTGCAGAGGTCGAGCACGCGCTCATGGGGCACCCGGGCGTGTCGGAGGTGGCCGTGCTCGGGCGCAAGGACGAGGAGTGGGGTGAGCGGGTGGTGGCCTTCGTGGTGCCCGCCGGCGACGTCACCGAGGGCGAGTTGGTCGCCTTCGCCAAGGAGCGGCTCTCGGGACCCAAGCGCCCGAAGGAGTACCACTTCGTCCCTGCCTTGCCCCGGAACCCCACCGGCAAGGTGGTCAAACGCGAGCTCGAGGGCCGACTCGAGCCTCGGACCGCTTGAGGTCCTTGCCGGCGGCCAAGGAGGCGGGAATCTTCCATCGGCGCCGGGTGTTCCTCCGCTACATGAAGCTCCGCGCACCGCTGCTGCTCGGCGGGCTCGCCCTGACGCTGCTCTCCTCGAGCGGCTGCGGCGACAAGCCCCGCGCACGCACGGTGGAGGGGGCGGTGGTCATGACCGGCCCGGAGCACGCGCCAGGGGAGCCGCAGACCGCCGCCGCGTCGCTGCCGGCCTTCAGTACCGGCTCCCACTACGCCATCAATATCCTGAGCGCCCAGCAAAAAGCGCTGGCCAAACAGTTTGCCGCGCGCGACGTCGACCGCTTTGCCAACGTCGA
>JABFRG010000099.1 GCA_013141295.1 Polyangiaceae bacterium | reverse complement strand
GCACTGCCTCGAGGTTCGCGGGCGGCGCGGGCCACGCCGGAGCGGGCGGCGGCGCGTCGTAGGCGGGCATCGGCAGACCGACCGGCGGCGTGGGCGGAGCGATGCGCGGGGCAAGACGCTGCCCGCAGGTCTGACAAAAGACCAGATGGTTCGGATTGGCTTGGCCGCAGGAGGTGCAGGTCACGGCTCCCCCGATGGGACATCACTGGGCACATCCTCGTCAAGGTTCCAATCGACCAAAGGCGAGGAGTTTCGGCTGCGTCCCTTCTCGAGCGGGTCGACCGGGAGCGCGGAGACAAAGTAGGTCCTTTTCATACTTTTTTCTGGACGGCGGCTATTCGATGGGGCTCCGGGCCTCGAGCGCCAGCTCGAGCCCCAGGATGTGGGTGTAACCGGCAGGCCGGTCCAGGTTGCTCGAGTCGCGAAAGCTCGAGAGGCGAATGAGGCGGTAGGCGAGCGAGGTGACCACCACGGTACGGGCGGAGAGCTCGATCTCGAGGCCACCGCCGATGGAGCCCACCGGGCCGAAGGTGTCGACGCCCCACTGGTCGCCGTAGCCCGCGAGGCCGAGGCCCACCCCTCCGAAGAGGCGCACGTCGCGTTCGGAGTCCATGTACTTGCGAAACTCCAGGCGCCCTTGCTGGAGCGTGGCGAAGCGATAGAGCCGCGCCGGATCTTGCTTGGTGAGCGAATAGGTGAGGCCGAGGTAGGTGGCGCGTCCGTAGAGCACGCCGAAGCGCACCGACACGCCCCCGCCGGAGCCGAGGATGCACGGCGCAGCGGGGTCGCAGATGCCGCCCGGCGCCAGCACGAACTCGCCGTCGAAGGCCACCCCGTACTGCACCTGCGACGGCGACGACCAGCGGCGCCACCAGCTCTCGTTCTTGGTGCCCTCGGCGCGCGCGTGGGTCACGGCGAGCAGGAGCGCGGAGACGCCCGCCCATCCTCGCGCCCAGCGGAGAACTCGCGATTGCACGCCCACACTCTACCCAGTTCGCCGTCGGGCGTGCGCGCCAAATCGAGCGAAGGTCCTGCGCGCATCGGCGCAGCCGGGGCGGCGCGACGTACATCGCGCGGACCCCCAAAGCGAGTCGGAAGGTCAAGGGCAATGTGACCATCGCACGATCGGTGCGCTTAACGTCTGCGACTTGTTGACACCACCATTGGTTTGCGTATTCGTGCGTTCGACGTAGGACCCGTGCTTCGCGACTGGGCGACATGGGTGACTTGCTTCGGAGTCCCGGATGGAAATCGTTCTCGACAAGCGCGCGGTAAAACAAATTCGTCTCTCGGCTCAAGACGCCATCGAAGAGGGTGACACTGAGACTTTGCGCGAGGACATCCTCGAGGCGTTCACCGAGGAACAGGTGGAAGAAATCGAACGTCGCCTCGACAGCGGCGACTTCTTCGAGTTCCTCACGGACATGCTCGACGAGTGGTCGGGCGACGACGTCGACGAGCTCTTCGAGCTCATCGACGCACAGCTCGGCGACGTGGGCGTCGACATCAAGTTCGAAAAGAAGGCGCCTACGCCCGACGACGACGAGGAAGAAGAGGCAGACGACGTCGACGAAGAAGACGACGAAGAGTTCGACGAAGACGAGGAAGAGCTCGAAGAGGAAGAAGAAGAAGAGCCCTAGGGTTCTCTTCGCGCGCTCGGCGGCGCCCATCTCGACCGGACCCACGCGTCCGAACGAGGCGGCGTCGCCGGACGCAGCAGCCCGCAGCAGCCTAGGGAGCCGTGGGGGGCTCGTCGGCGTCGGGCTCGGATTCCTTGGGGCGGAGGATGTAGTCGTGGCACTCGGCCGGCGCCTTGCTCTTCGCGGGGCGTGCGACGCCGGGGCAGAGCTTGGTGGCGCAGGGGACGTAACGAGAGTCGGGGAGCGCCGAGACCAGCGTGGACAGTCGGGCGCACGACGTCTCGACGTCGCCGTCGTCGCGCCATAGCTGCGCTTCGTGCCAGAGCGCGTCGTCGCGATCGACGGCAGTCTTGAACTCCGCATAGAGCCGGTGCCAGGCCGCCCGGGCGCGGGGGCGATCGTGGAGCGCCGTCTCGTAGAGCGTGGCAATACGCTTCTGCGCCGGGATGTAGCGCGGCCGCTCGTAGGTGCCCATGAGGTGCGAGGCCTCCCGCTCCTTGAGCAGTCGCTCCAGGTACTCGATGGCCACCGCCGGGCGTCCCTGCTTCTCGGCCGCCTCGCTGGCGCGGAAGAGCGCGTCGTCGAAGTGCACGCCGCGTGGATAGGGGTAGCGATCCGCGAGCGCGATGAAGGCCTTCTCGGCGGCGCCGAAGTCCTTCGCGTCTTCGAGGAGCCTCGCCCGCTGGTACTGCACGATTTGCCCGAGCTCGGTGGCGTCGAGCTCGGTGGCCTTCTTCGCGAGCCAGGTGGCGGTCTTCTCCGGCCCCTCGGTCTCCTGGTGGTGTCGGAGGAGCCGGCCCAGCGCGTTGCGCGTGACCCCGTGAGAAGGAAAGGCCGACAGGAGCTTCTCGAGATCGGCCCACCCGCGCTCCGCCTCGCCGCCGTCGATCCGCAGGAGCGCGGCCCGGTACATGGCCGCCGCGGAGTCGTCGGTGGGGGGCTCGCGAGCCGCGATGACATCGAGGCGCTTCAGAGCCTCGGCCCGGTCGCCCGCCTGCGCGCGCATCATGGCCGAGAGGTAGAGGGTGTAGCTCTTGTCGCGATCGACCTTCGCCACCTCGCTCGCGCGCTCGTAGCTCGTGGCGGCCTCGCCGAAGCGCCCGGCGCTCTCCGCGCGGGTGGCCTGCGCGAGCGCCAGTTTGTACGCGTCGCCGCGACTGGGCGAGCATCCACAGGCCAGGGTCGCCACGAGCAGCCACGGGCGCACCCACACGCACGTGGTGCCAACGGTTGCGACGAAGCGGTCCAAGCGAGAGCGCACGATCGACGAATACCACACGGCTTTTCCCTTCGGGGTCCCCACCGGCTCGACGCGAAGTGGGTGACGCGGCTGGGGTCGCATGCGAATCGGGTTGCGCACTCAGACAGTTTATGGTTTACTGGTTGAACCATTCAGATGCCCCCGAAATCCAATACTTCTTCCGCCGTTCTCGCCCCCGTCTCTCGCTCCAGCGTCGTCGACGCGGTGGCCGATCAACTTCAAAACGAGATCCTCAAGGGCCGCCTCGCGGCCGGCTCGAAGCTCCCCTCGGAGCGCGAGCTGGCAGTGGCCCTGGGCGTCAATCGGCTCACCTTGCGCGCGGCGTTGGCGCGCCTGGAAGCGCTCGGCTTCATCGCCACCCGTCACGGCGCCGGCACCCTGGTGTGCAACTGGCGCGAGCGGGCCGGCCTCGACGTGCTGCCCTCGATGCTGGCGTCGTTGGAGCCCGCCGACCCCGCGTGGCAGGAGCTCATGCAGTCGCTGCTCGAGGTGCGCCGGGTCCTCGTGGCCGAGGCCATCGCGCTGGCGGCCGCGCGGCGCACCGAAGAAGATCTGCTGGAGCTGCGTTCGCTCGCCCGGGACCAGATCGCCCGCACCTCCGACGCGCTGGCGTTCTCCCGCGGCGAGGTGGCCTTCCAGCGGGCGGTCATCCGCGCCGCCGGCAACGTGGGGCTCGAGCTCATTCTCAACACGTTCGCGAAGTTCCCCGAGGAAGTGCCGGAGCTGGTGGCCAAGCTCTACGACCGCCGGGAGGCTTCGCTGGAATTCTACGAGATCGTCACGGCGATCATCGAGCAGGGCGACCCCGCCGGCGCCCGCGATGCCATTCGACACGCCCTCGAGGGCGTCGACGAGCAGTGGTGCATCCGTCACGGCGTGAGCTTTCAGAGCAAGGGCAAGAAGACCGCCAAGAAGCCGGTCGATGCCAAGAAGAGGAGGGCAAAGTCATGAGCTGGAAGTGTTTGACCGGGGTGGAGCACGGGTGGGCAGCGTCGGTGCTCGACGCGATGTTTCCGCGGGGCGCGTCGCTGCCGCTGGGCATCGCCGACATGGACGTGCGCGGGTTTCTCGACCGTACCTTCACCAGCTTTCCCACGGAGCCGGTGCTGGGCCTGCGGCTCACGCTGTGGATCATCGTCTTCGCGCCGCTGCTGGTGCTGAAGCGCGCGCGCCTGTTCCCGTCGCTGCCGCGGCCGGAGCAGGAGCGGGTGCTCGACGCGCTCTTCAAGTCGCCGATCTACGCCGTGCGCCAGCTCTGCGTGGCGCTCAAGGCCACGGCTGCGCTGCTCTACGCCGGCAACGCCCGGGTTCGGGCCGCCATGACGCGAACCAGCGGCCTCTCCCATCGCTCCGGAGGCGCGAGCCTCGTGCAGCTCGGAGGTCGCCGTGAGCTCGCCGTCTGAGCGCGGGCCGTTCCCGGACGAGAACCTTCCGGAGGGTTCGGTCGTCGACGGGTCGCAGCTGTCGGAAGCGTTCGAGGACGAGGCCGACTACGTGGTGGTGGGCTCGGGCGCCGCCGGCGCAGTGGCCGCGCACACGCTGGCCGCCGCGGGCCACTCGGTGCTCATCTGCGAGGAGGGGCCGTGGGTTCGCACCCGCGAGTTCACCGAGGACATCGACTCGTCGTTCCGCAACTTGCTCCGCGACAACGGCCTCCAGGTGCTGCGCGGGCGGGCCTACATGCCCATGCTTCAGGGGCGGGTGGTCGGCGGGAGCACGGTGGTGAACTCGGCCATCGCCTGGCGCATGCCGGAAGACGTCATCGACGAGTGGCGCCGCGATTTCGGCCTGGGCGACGCCATCACGATGAAGGATCTCGAGCCGCACTACGAGGCGCTGGAGCGCGACCTCGGCGTGCATCCGGTGGACGAAACGGTGCTCGGCGAGAACAACCGCCTCTTCATCGAGACCGGCACCAAGCGTGGCTTCGAGCCGCAGGCCATGCGCCGCTACGAGCGTGCGTGCCAGGGTTCCAGCCGCTGCATCCAGGGGTGCCCCAACGGGGCCAAGCAGGGGATGAACGTCACCTACGTGCCGTGGACCCTCGCCATGGGCGGCCGCATCGTCACCGACGCCCGGGTAGAGCGGGTGGTGGTGTCCGGTGGCCGCGCGGTGGGCGTGCAGGCGCGATCGAAGTCCGGTGCGCGCATCCTCCTCCGGGCGCGCCTTGGCGTGTTCGTGGCCGCCAGCACCGTACAAACGCCCAACCTTCTGCGACGCAGCGGCCTCCGGTCGCGCGCGCTCGGCGAGAACTTCCAGGCGCATCCGGGGCAGGGCTTCGGGGCGCTCTTCGACAAGCCGGTCGACATGGGCTTCGGCGCCACCCAGGGCGCCGAGAGCATCCACTTCCGCACGTCGCATCGCTTCAAGCTGGAGACCATCTCCATGCCGCCGGAGCTGGCCACGGCCCGCGTTCCGGGCGTCGGCGCCGAGCTCTCGAAGCGCCTTTCGCAACTCGGGAACGTGGGCGTGTGGGTGGTGCAGTTCCGTTCCGAGGGCAAGGGCCGCGTCGGCACCACCTGGGGCGGCGCCGACCGCGTCACGTTCTCGCCCACCGCCGGCGACATGGAGCGCCTGCGCACGGCGTTCGCGGCCATCGCCACCATGATGTTCGACGCCGGCGCGCTGGAGGTGTGGCCGGGCATCTT
>JABFRG010001135.1 GCA_013141295.1 Polyangiaceae bacterium | reverse complement strand
ACCACCGTCCGCGCACCGGGCTTGGCGCTGGGCGGTGGTGGAGGGAAGAAGTCCGGCGACGTGACGTCGATGCGTCCGTCCTCCAAGGTCACGACGACGCCGGGGGTCTCCACGTCGACCCGGGCCCGCAGGTCTCGAAGGTCGGCGTCTATCGGGAGGTTGGCGGTGGGCGAGCCCACCGCCTTGGCGCGATCGAGGCGGATGCTCGGCAGGTGAACCTCGACCGGGCGGCTCGGCTCCGGCGAAGGTGGAGAGGGGGTGCGCGGCAGGAAGGTGCCGGCAATGCGCAGATCGCCCTTGGCGTTGCGATCGAGCGAGACTCGGGCGCTCTCCACCTTCACGTCCTCGATGCGGATCACCAGCGGGCCGCTGCCGCTCACCGCGCCGTAGCCCAGCGCGAGCAGGTCGACGCTGGCCTCGGCGCCGCGTGCCGCGATGACCTCCACGCCGTCCTCGTCCACCACCCGTGCGTCGATGCCCGAGGCTCCGGTGAGGCTCACCGCGCCGATGCGCTGGATCTGGATGGTGCCGCGAAAGAGCGGCGTGAGCGCGGCGTTGGTCTCGTTCTTGGCCACCCGGAGGCCGAGGCCCGTGCGCACGTGCAGGAGCGCCGCCACCACCACCGCGAGCACGAAGCCCACGACCAGCGCGAGCGCCTTGGCGACGAAGCCGAGAACCCGGGAGAGGCGCTTCATCAGAACGCCTCCCCGATGCCGACGGCGATGGCGATGGGCAACCCGAACAAGGTGGTCGGCTCCTTCTCGTCGGGCGTCAAGCCGCCCAGAACCTGTGCGCCCGGGATGCGGTAGCCGATATCCACGCGCACCGGGCCCACCGGTGTGTCGTAGCGCGCGCCCAGGCCGCACGATAAGTGCAGGTGGGAGAAGCGCAAGGTCGCCGCTTGCGGCGCCACGTCGGCCATGTCGCAGAAGGTGGCGCCGGAGATGGGACCGCTGATGGCGACCCGGAGCTCCGCCGAGGCTTCCCATTGAGAGAAGCCGCCGGTGGGCACGCGGCAGTCCTCGGTGCAGTTCGAGTCCTGACGCAGCCGCTCTGCCTCGGGGGTGAGGAAGCCCACGTTGCCGTAGGGGCTGATGCCGCGCGACGGGTAACCGCGATTCGAGTTGGGGCCGCCCGAGAAGAGCCCGCGGAAGAACGTGATCTGGTAGTCGCGGGTGCGATCGCGGGCGGAGAGCGAGGCCGCGTTGCCGGACACCGCCTCGCCGTAGTTGAGGGGAAAGAGGAAGCCCGCGCCGAAGCGCCCGGCCAGCACTACCTTCTTGCCGAGCGGCAAGTAGCCGCGGACCTCCGGCTGGACCTTCACGTCTTGCGCATCACCCAGGAACGGACCTCCGGCCACCTGGAAGCCCGAAGCGAGGAGCACGCCCTTGCGCGGATGCAGCCGGTTGTCGCGAAGATCGAGCTGCAGGAGGAGCTCCGGATACGAGATGACGATGGTGGTGAGCGTCGGATCGAGCGTGCCCTTGTACGAGAACGGGTAGGCGACCTGGACGTTCTGCGAGAGGGCCGCGTACAGACGCCAGAACACGTTGTCGGCGCCGACGGCGCCACGGAGCTCGCCGTAGCCAAGGACCGGGGCGTCGGGCACCGGGTTGGGGTTGATGAGCACCGGGTAGATGTCGAGCTGCGGTCGGATGAAGCCGGTGGCCCGGGTGTTGAAGAGGCCGCGCTCTCGCAGCTCCACCTTGAAGCGATTCTCGAAGAGCGGTTTCTCCGGAGCCACCAGGTTGTTCACGCGGAGCGGGTAGAGCACCACGCCGGGCCGCGTCTCCACCGAGAAGACCCGGAGGTGGCCGAGAAAGTTCCGATGCTCCCAGCCGATGAGGCCGTGGATGTCGGTGCGCAGGGAGTCGAACTCGATGCCGAAGCCCGCGCGCACCGTGTGCAGCCGCGAGGGCTCCACCGTGATCTTCACCGGTACGAGACCATCGGGTTGCGGACCGCTCTCGAGGTCCGGCGTCACCTCCACCGAGGCGAACACGCCGAGGTCGAGGATCGCCTGGCGCGCGTCGTCGAGCGCCTGGGTCGAGTACGTGTCGCCCTTCTTCATCCCCATGACCGCGCGCAGCGGGCCCGGCGAGAGGCCGTCGAGGCCCTGGATGTCGAGCTCGCCGAAGCGCATGGAGGGCCCCGCGACCACGTCGAAGCGAATGGTGGCGGTGTGGGCCACGAGATCCACCGCAGCTTCGCTCTCGGCCTTGGCGAACGCGTGTCCGCGGTCGGTGAGCGTGCGCACCAGATCGTTCTTCGCGTCGTTGAAGTGCTCTTCGTCGAACGGTTCGCCGGGGACGAGCTGCTTGGCCACCGCACGCTTGACCGCCCGCAACACCTTGCGGTCGAGGTCGTGGACGCCGTGGATCACCGGCGTCGTCACCTTCACCGGCTCGCCCGCCTCGACGAGCAGCTCGACCTTCACGTGGTTGCGCGTCGGGTAGTGCACGCGCCCGGCGCGCGCGTGGGCTTCGTAGTAGCCGCGGGCCCGGCAGTAGGCCTCGACGCGCGCGAGGTCGCGCTGGAGCGTGCCGCGATCGAAGTACGTGTAGTCGTAGACGACGCCGCGAAACAGCGCGAGGAACTTGGGGCTGGGGGCGGTGGCGAGCTTCTCTTCGAGCTCGCCGGTATCGATCTTGTCGCTGCCGTCGACGCTCTTCACGTCGACGCCGTAGATGGCGGCTCGCTGCTGCGGAATCGAATAGCACCCGGTGAGCGACGCCAGCGTGAGCACCCCCAGCGCGAGGACCAGGGCTTGCAGGAGCGGGCGGCTCCACGTAGGAAAGGAAGCGTTCGATGTGCCACGACCCATTAGCGCCGGCTCAGTTTGTGGCGAAACGCTACGGTTGGGGCGATTTTGTGAGGAAGCAAAGCTGTCGTGCATTCGTGGGGCTGGCGTTATTTGCATGCGCCGGTAGCGCGGTGCGGCGCCCAACTTACACGTCCCATGCCACCACCGAAGTGAAGGTGGACGGCCGCGTCGTGGACGTGCCGCTGGACCTGCTGGAGATTCCGTATCCGCCGCCGCCGGCGCGCGTCGAAGTGGTGCCGGAGACCACCGTCACCGGCGCGGTGTGGGTCGACGGCGAGTGGGGCTGGACCGGGAAACGCTGGAGCTGGTCCCGCGGCTACTGGTCGGTACCGCCGGCCGGTGCGCGGTTCGCGCCCTGGCTCACCATTCGCGGCGTCGACGGTCGCCTCTACATGGCGAAGGGCGTTTGGCGGAGCGCCGACGGCAAGAGCGACTTGCCGACGCCGGCGGTGGTGGTCGAGGCCAAGGGTGCGCGCGGCGCGGTGCTCAACGCCGACGGCGAAGAGGAGCCCACCGGCCGCGACGTGCGGGCGCCCACCGAACGGGAGGATGCGGGCCCGTGAGAGATCGCATCGTCCTCGGGGCCGTCATCGTCTCCTTTGCGCTGCTCCTGGTGCTCACCGCGTCGTGCGTGTTCGGGCTCGCCAAGCGTGCGCCTCGTTCTCGCGCGCTCTTCGCGGTGCTGCCGCCGCTGGCGGTCTACTTCGCCTTTCGCGAGGGGCTCCGCGTGCGTGCGGTGCTGCTGGCGGTGGTCACCGTCGCGTACCTGGTGCTCCGCGTGGTGGCGCTGGGGTGAGGGCCCGCTCAGGGATGCGCCGAGGGATGCGCCGAGGGCAGGCCCGCCGGTCGGGCGGAGGCTCGCGCGCTCGGTCGCTCGGTACCGTTCCGTCCCGGCCGGTCGCTGAGACGCCAGGGGCGATCGGCGCCCGTCTCGCCGAAGGTTCGCGGCTGGCCCTCGATGGGCAGGACGATGGTGAAGGTCGCGCCGGAGCCCGGGTGATTCTGCACCTCGATGCGTCCGCCGGCCGCTTCCACCGCGGCGCGCACCGCGGCGGTACCCACGCCTCGCCCGGAGGTGTCGGTGACCGTCTCGGCGGTGCTGAGGCCGAGGCTGAAGAGCAAGTCGAGCTTGGCCGACGCGCGCATGTGATCGAATGCCTCGGAGGTGGTGAGGCCGAGGCGTACCGCCGCACTGCCCAGCTTCTCCACGTCGATGCCGCGCCCGTCGTCCGATACGGTGATGCGTAGCCCGGAGGATCCTCGGGCGACGGCCAGCACGATGGTCCCCACGGGATCCTTCTCGCCGCGCTCCGCTGCGGGCTCGAGGCCATGGTCGACTGCGTTGCGCACGAGGTGCACCAGGTTGCCGAGGACGCCCACGAAGCGCGTGGGAATCGGCACGTCGCCCCCCTCCACGAAGACGCGCAGGTGCTTGCCGCGTCGCTCGGCGAGCTCGGTGGCGAGCTCGCCGATGGGGCCGAGGAGCTCGCTCGCGGTCTTGTCGCGGAGCGCCGAGAGGCCCGCACGGAGGACCGCGCGCAGCGACTGGACGTCCGCAGCGCGCGCGGCGCGCACCTCGAGATCCCGGAGCGCCGACTCGGCGACCGTGTAGCGCGCCTCGGGGTTGCCGAGATCGACGCCCCAGAAGGACCGTCGCTCCAGCACGAGCGCGCGGAAGGCCGCGCGCAGGTTCCGCAGGGACTCCTGGGCGATGGCCGGCTCGCTCTCGATCTCGTGAATGCGCTCCACCATTTCCGTCAGCCCGAACTGGGCGAAGACGCCCTTGGCAGTGTGCAGCGTGGCCCGCACCGCCCGCGGATTCTCGGCGAACGTGCCCTGGCGCACGGCGCGATCGAGGTTGCCGTCGAGCTCCCGCGCGAAGGTGGCGAAGGCGTCGCGGAAGCGCAGGATGTTGGCGGTGGCCTCCTGGCGTTCGGCGCGCCGCTCGGCCTCCCGTTGCGCGCTGGCGTCGTGCAGGGTCACGAGCACGCCGTGCGCGCTCGCTTCTCTCGTCGCTCCGGAGGCGCGAGCCTCGGGTCCGTCGCGCAGCACGGTGAAGGTCGCGTGGTACATGCGGCAGCCGACGTGGACGCGCGAAGGCAGCCGGCGTGCGGCGGCGCTCGCGCTGGCGTCGTCGTGGAAGAGCTCCGCGTAGGCGGCGCGAAATGCGCGCAAGCACTCGACGTCGAGACCCAGCAAGACCGCGAGCTCCGTCCCTTCGAGCCGCGGCAGCGCGAAGCGCGCGAAGATCGCCGGGGTGGCGGCCGAGTACTGCGTGGTGATGCGGCCCTCCGGGCTCACCACCATGACCCCGAAGGGTAGCTGCGCCAGGATTGGCCACTCGCGCTCCGCGGCGGGCGTCTCCACCGGGTTCGGCGGTGGCGCTGCGGCGACCGCGTCCGGGCCGGCGTGGCGAGCGTCGAGCTCGCGCGTGATCTCCGCAGCGAGGTCCTCGCGTGCCGCCGGGAGCTCGCTCTCGATGGTGCCGCCGGCGTGCGGTCTCCGGTCCGGGCCCGCCACGCTCAGGTTGCAGAACGCCGCTCCGTCGAACTCTCCGGAGCGTGGGAGCAGTACGTTCGCGCCCTCGCGAAACGCCGCATGGACGTGCTCGTGCGCGGTGAAGAGCATCAGGGCCCGCGTTCGCACCGCGACCCGTGGGCTCGCCTCGGCCTCGGTGCCGTCGCCACCGGCTGCGCTCGCCTGCAGGGCGACGTCCATCTCGGCGTCGCCC
>JABFRG010000995.1 GCA_013141295.1 Polyangiaceae bacterium | reverse complement strand
CCCGACACCCAGGCCCGGCTCACCGCGCTCTTCGCCCTCTCGCGCATCTACGAGAAGATCACCAAGGCGCTCGATGACGCGGAGCGGGTGCTCCGCAGCGCGGTCGAGTGCGATCCGCGCGGTCCTCGCGCGATCCGCGCGCTCCTCCACCGGCTCGCGAGCAAGCAGACGGAGCCGCGCACCGGCAGCGCGCCGCTCCCCGATCACCGGGAGGAGATCGCCGATCTCCTCCAGCGGCTCGCCGACGTGGAGCGCGACCGCGTGACCAAGGCGGGGGTGCTTCTGCAGCTGGCCGAAGTACGCCAGGAGCTCGGGCATCTGGGACCCGCCGAGCGCGCCCTGGTCGAAGCGGTGGCCCACGCGCCGGAGAACGGCGTGGCCCTCACCCGTCTCGGTCGCTTCTTCCGCGCCGACCCCACCTCGCACGCCCGGGCGCTGACCCAGGTCATCGGTCGAGGCCGCGAGCTCGGCGCCAGCGACGCGCGATGGTTCGCGCTCCTCGGACACATCGAGATCGAGAAGCTGGGGCGCGTGCGCGACGGCGTCGCCCACCTCCGGCAAGCCATCCACATGGACGCCAAGCTCTTCGAGTCGCGCTTCGAGCTGGGCAGCGCCCTGGCGCGCATGGGCTCCAACGACGAAGCCTCGCGGGTCCTCCTCGACATGGTGTCGCCGGACCCGAGGCCGGTGCTGGCCATCGCCGATCCCGCGAGCGCCCTCGATCTGCTGGAGCGCACGCTCAACGCCGAGCGCAGGCCCGAAGAGGCCATCGTGGTGAGCGAGCTCCGGGCCATCGCCGGTGATCTCGACGACGGACGCCAAGCCTGGCTGCGCGCACGCCGGCTCTCCCCGCTCGAGACGCACCATGCGCCCTTCGATCGCGGAACCCTCCTGGCGCACGTGGTGCCTCGGGTGGTGAGCCATCCGCTGCTCGACGTGGCGCACGCGGTCTTCGGCATGGAAGCGAAGATCCTCCGCGCGGACCTCACCGACCTTGGCATCTCCACCCGCGATCGCGTGGGGCGCGGGCACCCGGTGCGAGTGCTGCTCGACCGCATCGCTCGCGCCGCGCAGGTCTCCGACGTGGAGCTGGTGATCAGTCCCTCGGTGAATCGCACCCGCGTGCTGGTGCAGGACGAGCCGTGGATCGTGATGCCGCGGAAGCTCACCGAGCTGCCGGAGCCCACCCAGCTCGCGACGCTCGCCCGCGCGGTGGCGAAGATCGCGCTGTCGGTGCCATGGCTCGAGGAGCTCCCGCCGCCGCACATCGAAGCCTACCTGGTGGCCTGCGCGCGGCAGGTGGTGCCGCACTACGGCGCCGAGGACGTCGATGTGCTCTCGCAGCGGCTCGTGCTCCAGTACGAGCCGACGGTGGCCAAGGTGCTGAGCCGCAAGCAGCGCAAGAACCTCGAAGAACTGGCGCCGCGTCTGGCGACGCCGGAAGCGCGGCCCATCCCCATCGATACCCTCACCGGCGGCCTGGCGCAGGGCGAGCTCCGGATCGCGTATCTCCTCACCGGCGACCTGCTCGCGACCATCGACGAGCTGCGCGGCCTCGACGCCAACTTCCTCAAGCAGACCGACACCCCGGGTCGCGCGGCGTTGGCGAGCGTGCTCACGCACGGGTATGCGGGCGACGTCTGCCGCTTCGCGCTCACCACCGAAGCCACCGCGCTCCGGCGTCGGGTCGGCGCCACCTGGGCGGGATGAAGGTCCACAATCCGGTCCGGAAGGCCGCGCCGCGCAAGTGGCCGATCCGTCCCATCGCCTGGACCTTGGGGGTGCTGGGCGTGGTGGCGCTCCTTTGGTTCGTGGCGCTCCCGGCCTACGTGCGAAGCGAGGCCGTGCGCGCCTTCGCGGCCAAGGGCGTGCGCGCCGAGCTACCGCGCCCGCTCGTGGGGCTCGGTACCGTGCACTTCGCCAGCGCCAAGCTGCGCTTCGACGGGCAGCCCTGGCTCCGCGCGGACCTCACCGACGTGGAGGTGGCGCTCGACGGCCTCACGCCCAAGAGCTTGCGCGCCGGCGACGCGCAGCTCTTCGTGGAAGCACCGCTCTCCGACGTGCCGGAGGAACCGGGGCCGCGGTCGCCGATCCCCATCTCGCTCCCCCACGCCTCCGTGCGCTGGACGGCGCCGGCCACCGACATCTCCCAGGCCGACGTCCTCGAGCTCGCGGTGGAGATCAAGACCAACGGCGACATCGACGCCCAGAAGGGCAAGCTCTCGCTGGCCACCGCCAAGGGCCCCATGGGACCGTGGGATCTCTCCTACGCGCGAACCCAGGAGACCCAGACCGATCGCATCACGGTCTCGCTCGACGGCCCGCGGGCCCGCTGGCTTCGGGTGCGCGATCCCAAACAGACGATGCTCCACTTCACCGCCGAGCAATCCAAGGCGAAGACCTGGGGTGTCCCCAACCTGCCCGGCTGGATGGCCGACGCCGAGCCGCGCATCGACGCGACGCTCACCGAGGTGAAAGGCGGCGCCACCACCGGCCACCTGGAGGTGCGGGTCGCCGACGTGAAGGTCCCGGAGCTCCCGCGGGCGCTCGATCTCGCGGTCCTGGTCAACGTGTCGGAGCTGCCGAAGAAGCGCTCGTACCGTATCGATCGCGGCACCCTGGCGCTGGGCAACATCGTGGGGGGCCTCTCCGGCACCATCGACGGCAACCTGACCGCCCTCTCCGCCGACATGGTGGGTACGTTCCGCGGCGTCTCCTGCGCCGCCATCGCCGCCGCCATGGCGCCCAACGAGGGCCTTCGCATGCTCGGCGGCCTGGCCCAGACCTTCGGCGTCGACGCAGGCACCTTCGAGGCCGACGCGCGCATCAAGGTGGCCGCCGGCGTGCAGCCCGCCTTCGAGCTCACCATCCGCCGCGCTTGCCTACCGGTGCGTTTCTAGCTGGGCCAGCGTCGATTTCGTTTCGCCTCTGCGCGGATCTTCGCTAGACACGCCGCATCATGCGCGGATTCCTGCAACCTGCTCTCAAGCGATCTCCCTCCGAAGTCCAGACCAAGTTCACCGCGTTCTCGCGCGGCCGTCGGACCAAGCTCGCCAAGGCGGCGCAGACGTCGCTGCTCAAGGCCGACCAGTGGGCGCGCGGCGAAGTCGTGACCGCCGAGGTCGCCACCTCCCTCGAGAAGGCCGTCGCCGGCGTCGGCCCCAAGAAGTAAGCGTCACCGTCGCTCCGGAGGCGCGAGCCTCCGCTCGGGAGCGTGCGCGCCAGGGCGGTCTTCGACGAAGACGCGCCCTGTCGCTATTTTCGGTTCAGCCGTTCTTGCGGGCGAACGTGCCCATGAAGTCCGCCAGCACCCGCACCCAGGCGAGCGGCACGGCGTTGTACATGGAGACGCGAATGCCACCGACGCTGCGGTGCCCCTTGAGGCCCTCGAGGCCCTCGGCCTTGGCCTCCGCCACGAAGCGCGCCTCGAGCTCCTCGCTGGGGAGGCGGAAGACCGCGTTCATCACCGAGCGCACGTTGGTCTCCACCGGGCAGCGATAGAACGTTCCGTCCAGCGCGGCGTAGAGGGCGCGCCCCTTCTGCAGGTTCTGCTGCTCGATGGCGGCGAGACCGCCGCCGCGCTCGAGCCAACAAAGGACCCGACGGGTGATCTCCACCGAGAGCGTGGGGGGCGTGTTGTAGAGCGAGTCGTTCTTCGCCTGGATGTCGTAGCGGAAGATCTTGGGGAGGTCCTTGCGGCAGCGCGCCAAGAACTCCTTCTCGGCCACCGCCACCACCAGGCCGCTGGGCCCCACGTTCTTCTGGGCGCCGGCGTAGGCAAAGGCGTAGGCCGAAAGATCACAAGGCTTCCACAGAAAATCGCTGGAGAGATCGCCCACCGCGGGGATTCCCTCGACCCGCGGCATCGGCACGCCGTCCGGCAGATCGTACTGGATGCCGTGGATCGTCTCGTTGCTTGTATAGTGCATGTACGCCGGCGTCGGGCCCTCCAGCGCCACCGAGGTCACCGCGCGGCGGTAGGTCTCGCCCTCGCGGCTGGTGGCCGCCACGAACGCCTCGCCGCCGCCGAGGCCCACTACGCGCGCGGCTTCCTCGTAGGCTTTCTCGCCCCAGACCCCGTTGATCACGAAGCCTGCGCGCTGCCCGTGGCCGAGCCAGTTCAAGGGAACTTCCGCGAACTGCGCGGAGGCGCCGCCCTGGAGGAACAGGATCTCGTGACTGTCGGGGAGCGCCGTCAGACGACGGAGCGCGGCCTTCGCCTCCTCGTGGATGGCGGAATAGGTCTTTCCGCGGTGCGAGTGCTCGAGGATGCTCATCCCCGTGCCGCGAACGTCCAGGAGCTCCTCGCGAACCTCTTCCAGTACTTGCAGCGGGAGCGCGCCGGGCCCTGCTCCGAAATTCATCACTCGTGCCATGGGCGGGCAGACTACCACCGGTTGCCGCGAAACCGCCCGAAACGTCCCCCGCGTCGGTCCCGCGGCCTTGTGCTATGCGAGAGACCATGTTCGTGCTTCCCCCGGGCACCACGCTCCGTTCGCTCATCGAAGAGTTCGTCCCCGAGATGCATCGGGCGCTCGTCCCCAAGACCGAGAGCGGCCGCTACACCGTGGCGGTCACGCTCTCCGCCCGCAACGGAGCCGACGCCTTCGAGCTGGCGGTGAACGGTGCCGAGGTGAAGGCCTCCCGCGGCGGGAGCGGTGGCGGCGACGTTGCGCTGTGGGTCGATGCCGCCATCGCACAGGCCTTTCTCGACGACTGGGCCGGCGCCGGACGCTTTCGCCCGAAGTTCGTCCCCAAGGCCGGTCCCACGGCCCCCACCGATCCGCGGCTCCTCAAGCGCGTGGCCATGGCCAGCGGCGTCTTCGAGCTGGCGCTCACCGACTTCCCGCTCGAGGGCCGGAAGACCCGCGCCGCCATTCGCATCGCCCTGGGCGCGGCGGGCAAGAAGGTCCTCGATCAAGATACCAAGGTCGACGTGACGCTGGAGACCACGGTGGCGACCTACGAGCGCCTGCTCGCGGGCGAGGTGCCACCGGAAGAGGCCCTGGACCATCCGGACGTCGCGGTGCGGGGCAAGCGCTTCATCGCGATGCAAGCCGCACTGGCCCTCGCGCCGTGGCTGACCAACGCGGAGAAGCAGGGTGGCTAAGGCTCGCGCCTTCTTCGCTGTGGGAGACGCTCTCGCCTCCCGTCGCCGTTCGCGCCGGACGCAGTTCGCCTGTCTCCTCGGCGCGGCCTTCGCTCTGGTGCTGGCCTTCGGATGCAACCGCAAGGTCGGCGCACCGGAGTGCAAGGAGATGCTGGAAAAGTACCTCGACATGGTCATCGGCGGCGATCCCGAGCTGGCCAAGCTCACCGAGGAACAGCGAAAGGCCGTGCGCGAGGTGAAGAAGGCGGTGCGCATGGGTGAGCCGGCCTTTGCCCAGGTCTCCACGAAGTGCGAGACGGAGGTGACCCGAAAAGAGTACGATTGCGCCATGCACGCGCCCTCCCCGGACGCCTGGCAAGCATGCATCGAATGACCCCTTCCTCTCCCCTCCGCCCCTTGCTCCCGCTCTTCCTCGCGCTCGCGACCACGGCCTGCCCGGGCAACGCCAAGCACGCGCCGCTGGAGATGAC
>JABFRG010000729.1 GCA_013141295.1 Polyangiaceae bacterium | reverse complement strand
CCCGTCGACGCACATCACCGTGGGTCGCGAGACCGGCGGCATCTTCGCCGCCGACAGTTACCTCTCCCCGCGTCACGCCACGTTCCGCGTCGCGGGTGGCCGCCTCTCGGTGAAGGACGAAGCCTCCCTCAACGGCGTGTACCGCAAGCTCAGTCGCGACGCGCCGGTTGAGCTCTTGCCTCTGGACGTGTTCCGCATCGGGCAAGAGATCATCAAGTTCGAGCCGCTGGAGACCCTCCCGCCGTCGCCCGACGGTGTCGAACGTCTGGGCGCGCCCTCCAAGGGCTACATCGGTCGCATCGCGCTGGTGGTCGGTCGCGAGACCACCGGCAACGCGTTCCCGGTGCCCGACACCGGCATTCACCTGGGCCGCGAGCGCGGCGAGGTGCTCTTCCCGGAGGACGGCTACGTGTCCGGCCTCCACTGCCGCATCGCCCCCGATGGTCCCAAGATCTACCTCACGGATCTGGGTAGCTCCAACGGGACGTTCCTGCGCCTGCGGGAAGAGACGGAGGTCGTCGCCGGCGACATCCTGCTCATGGGTCAACAGCTCTTCCGCGTCTCGATGTAGGCCGCGTGGCTGCCCTCAAGACCATCCGCGTCGTCGCCGCCGTCATCGAGCGTGACGGCCGCTATCTCATCACCCAGCGTCGGGCTTCAGCGGTGCTCGCGCTCATGTGGGAATTTCCCGGGGGCCGCGTGGAGTCTGGCGAAACCGACGCCCAGGCGCTCGAGCGCGAGGTCCTTCACCGTCTCGGCGCGCACGTGTCGTGTGGCAAGCTCATCAGCTTCGTCACGCACCCCTACGAGCACTACGTCGTCGACCTGTTCCTCTACGAGTGCACGCTGGTGGGGCCGGAAAAGCTCGAGCCGCGCGCGGTCTCCGACTTCCGCTGGGTGGCGAGCTCCGACTTCGACCAGTACCCGTTCACGCCCGCCGACGAAGCTTCGATGACGAAGCTGCTCGGGCTGTAGCTACCCGGCGAGCACGAGCGCGCCCCAGACCACGCCGACGCCGAGGGAGGCGAGGCCGCTCACGGTGACGAGCGTCATGCGCGCGCGGGCGCTCTGCAGAAGGGCCGAGAGCGGCTTGGCGAGGATGCCGGCGAGCACCGCCATGCTCACGGTGGCGCCGAGCCCGTAGAGGAGCAGGAACACCAGGCCCACGCCGACGCTCGACGAGTGGCCCATGACCACCGAAGCGAGGGCGCCGCTGCCGGCGAGGCCGTGCACCAGACCCACCACGAAGGGCAGGGTCGCGAAGGAGCCGCCGCGCAGGTGAATGTGGGGCGCGCCCACCGCGTGCTCGTGCGCCACCGGGCCGTGCGCGTGGGCCTTCTCGGGGCCTTCGCTACCGAGGCGCCGGGCCTGCATGATGGCGCGGACGCCGAGGACCACCAGCATGATCGCCACTGCGCCCTCGAGGACGCTGGCGACGCCTGCCGGCATGGACGAGCGCATGACGAAGAGTGCGCCGCCCACCAGCACCAGCATCGCGGCGTGACCCGTGCCCCACGCCGCGGCGAAGCGCATGGCCGCGAGGGGCGAGCGCTTGGTGCTCACGAAGGTGGAGACCGCGGCCAGGTGATCCGGCTCCAGTGCGTGGCGAAACCCTTGGGTCAGGCCGGCGACGGCGATGAGAGCTGCGGGCACCAGTGCCATGGGCATGGAGTAGCACGCGCAGGCGCTAACGTGCCACTCTTTGTCAGCCGTCGACGGAGGTGACCGGACCGAGCAGCATCACCCGCTCCTTGGTGCCAATGATGCTCCCCAGGGTCTCGACGCTGCTCGCCAGCGACGAGAGGCCGATCTGCGAGAGCAGGGCGGCGGCGGCGCGCGGCGGATCGAGCGGCGGAAGGCTGTGCCGGGCCGGGGACATGACGAACGGGAACGCGGTTCCGCCCACGCGCTTGCCCAGCTCGGCCACGGCCACGTCCATGCCGCCGAGGATATCCACCAGGCCGTTGGCCTTGGCGTCGGCTCCGGTCCACACGCGACCTTCGGCCAGCTCGGCGACGCGCTCCACGGGCATCTTGCGGCCCCGGGCGACCACCGCCAGGAACGACTTGTAGACGCCGTCGAGCTCCTTATCGATGACCTTGCGCTCCTCTTCGTTGAGCGGCGCGCCGGCGTCGAGCAGCCCCGCGTGAGCGCCCCGGCGAATGCCTTCGCTGGTGATGCCGAGCCGCGAGAGCAAGGGCTCGATGACGAAGCGGGTACCCACCACGCCGATGGATCCGGTGATGGTGGTGGGGAGCGCCACGATGGCGTGGGCCGGCGCCGCCACGTAGTAGCCGCCGCTGGCGGCCACGTTGCCCATGCACGCCACCAGGGGCTTCTCCTTGGCCAGCGCCTCGAGCTCGTGGTGAATGCGGTCGGAGGCGAGGGCGCTGCCTCCAGGCGAGTCGACGTGCAGGAGCACGCCCTTGATGTTCTTGTTGGCGCGGGCCGCGCGGATCATCCCGATGATGGGCTCGTCGATGGCGCCCCCGAACATCACCGGGCTCTGCGACATGATGGCGCCGTGCACCGGGATGATGGCCACGATGGACGGCCGGGAGATGGGCGAGAACTTTCGCGCCCGAGCGAATGCAAGGTACACGTTTCCGTCGATGGTGCGCGGGCGCTCCCCACCAACTGCGAGCCGATCGAGCATCTCGTCGTCGTAGGCGATGCCGTCGATGAGCCCCTCGGCGATGGCCGCTTCACCGCGGAACGGAGCTTCATCCACCATCTTTTGCGCCCAGGCGACATCGCGCTTGCGGCCCTCGGCGATGGCCGCCACCAGGCCCTCGTAGAACGAGTCGACGATGCGCGAGAGCTGCTCGTGCTCGGCGTCGCTCATCTCGTCGCGGGTGAGGCGCTCGCCGGCGCTCTTGTAGCGGCCCTTGGCGTAGACCTCCGCCTGCAGGCCGACCCGGCGCAGCGCTTCGCCGGCGTAGTGACCCTTCACCTGGAAGCCCACCGGCGCGATGGTCGCTTCCGGGCCCAGGAGGATCTTGCTGGCGGCCATAGCGGCCCAGGTGCCTTTGGAGTCGACTCCGGTGGGCAGGAAGACCACCACTTCTTTGCCGGCGTCGCGCAGGCGCTTGAGGGCGTCGTAGAGGGCGGCCGCGTGCGCCACGCCCCACACCGGCGACTTGATGGTGACGATGAGACCGCGCACGCGGGTGTCGGTCTCGAGCTGCTGGGTGAGCTCCACCACCTCGGACATGACCGTCATGGTCCGCTTCTGCATCCACGAGATCAGGCGACGGCGCCGCGGCACCACGTCGACCACCGCGCCGTCCACCGTGAGCTCCACGAAGCTGCCTTGCGGCAGACCCATGAACTCGCGAAGGCGCCGGAGCGGCCAGAAGAGGAGCCCGAAGAACGCGCGGATCAATCGAAGAAGCACCATGGCGGTCTCAACGATACACCCGCGGCCTCGAGATCGAGAGCGGAGGTGTAGCCCTTGCGCATTCGATGCTCGAGACCGGCAACGGCGTTCCGCGCTCGGTAAATTCGCGGGTTCCGTGCGCCTCGGGTGCGCATGCGATCAGCCCTTTCGCTTTCGCCGAGAGTGGCTACCCTCCGTCGCTCCGGAGGCGCGAGCCTCACCGTCGCTCCGGAGGCGCGAGCCTCACCGTCGCTCCGGAGGCGCGAGCCTCACCGTCGCTCCGGAGGCGCGAGCCTCACCGTCGCTCCGGAGGCGCGACCCTCGCCTCTCTCCAGGGGGCAGTGCTACGCTGACGCCGTCATGCGAACTGCCTTTGCCGCCGCGCTGCTCCTCGCCGTTGCCTGCAACACCAGCCCCAAGGAGATCGCCCCCGAAGCGCATCCCGCCACCGAGCCTGCGCAGCCGAAGGCCACCGCGCAGCTGGGCAAGGCCATTCCCGAGGGCGCGCAGAAGCTGACTCTCGCCGACGTCTCCAAGAACCCCAAGGCCTACGTGGGCAAGGAGTTCGTCACCACCGGCACCGTGAACGCCGTCTGCCAGCACATGGGTTGCTGGATGACCCTCAAGGACGACGCCGGCGGCGACGCGCACATTCGCATGGCCGGCCACGCCTTCTTCATTCCCAAAGACGCGAGCGGCAAGAAGGCCCGCGTTCACGCCAAGCTCGTCGCGGCCGACGAACCGGAGCCGGCATGCGGCGAGGGTGGCGACCACAAGATGGGCTGCAAGGCCGAGGCGGAAAAGCAGCTGGGCAAGCCGCTCGCGCAGCTCCAGCTGGAAGCCACCGGCGTCGAGCTTTACTGAGCGGAGTGCGCTCCGTTCACGCGTCGGGCTCGGCGCGCACCTCGAGCTTGTTGCCGTAGAAGGCGAGCGCCTCGCGAATGCCCGCCACTTCGTCGAAGGGCGTCTCGTAGCTCCATACGGCGTTCTCGCCCACGGCTGCCGGCTGACCTTCGACGGTGAAGTACGACGCCGTGCCCTTGAACGGACACACCGAGGCGTGCGCGGTCTTGGTGAGCCGCTCCATCCGCGTGTCGGCCCGCGGCACGTAGTACACCACCGGATACTTCGCTTCCTGCAGCGCCAGCGCGTTCCGTGTGTCGACCAGCACCTCGCCATCGGGGGTCTCGACCACCACGCGCCCCCGGTACGGCGTCACCGTGATGGTGTGCTCGGGGTGCTTCGCATAGGCGGGGCTGCTGTTGGTGCTCATGGGGGTGCGATGCGCGAAGGTGCAGCGGCGTTCCGGGGGAACGCGATTGCGGAGCAGGAACCGGAGCGCGCGGGGCTCGGCGTGGGTGCACGGTACCGCGCATGCACCGAACCATCGAACCTGCGATCCAGTATTGGGGGACGCCCGTCGTCCTCGTGAGCACCCTCGGCGAAGACGGCCGCGTCAACGTCGCGCCCATGTCGTCGGCCTTCTGGCTTGGCTGGACCTGCATGCTCGGTCTCGATGCCTCGTCGCTCACCGTGGCCAACCTGGAACGCGAGCGGAGCTGCGTCCTCAACCTCGCGTCGGCCGCCAATGCCGATGCGGTCAATGCGCTCGCGCTCACCACCGGGTCGACCTCGGTGCCGCTCCACAAGAAGCTCCTCGGCTACCGTCACGAGCCCGACAAGCTCGGTGCTGCCAGCCTCTCGACGCTTCCCTCGGTGGCGGTGCCTGTGCCGCGCATCGCCGAGTGCGAAGTGCATCTCGAAGCGGTGGTGGAGAAGATACGCCCCATCGCCCGTGGCGACGCGCGCATGGCGATCCCCGCGTGCTCGGTGGAGCTCCGCATCGTGAAGGTTCACGTGGAAGAATCGCTGCTGCTCGCTGCCGACAAGGTCGACCCCGCGCGGTGGACCCCGCTCATCATGAGCTTCCGCCGGCTCTTCGCCCGCGGCGCCGAGGTGGGGCCGTCGCGCCTCGCTCGGGGCGACGAAGCTGCGTACGCTCCCTGGAAAGCCGGCCTCGCCCGGCGTACCGCAGCCCGCGTGCTGGGCGCCGTCGCCGAAGTTCGTTACGGTATCGCCGAAGACGACTGAGTCAGGGTGCAGATCCAGCCGGGGCGGCAATGGATCGTGTGACTGCAAACGTCGGCACGCGAAGGTCTGAGCTTGCACGGCGCGGCGGTTCGATCGAAATGCGTCGATATGAAGGACACGGATGTGGCT
>JABFRG010000452.1 GCA_013141295.1 Polyangiaceae bacterium | reverse complement strand
TCCAGAAGCACCTGAAGCAGAAGGGGCTCGGGTCCTGGGTGAGCCCCTTCTGCTTCAGGTGCTTCTGGATGAGCGCCTCGGCCTTGGGCAGGTACACCGCCACTTCGGTGTCGAGCTCGCGCAAGAGGTTCTTCGCCTCCTCGCGGTAGCGGCCGGCGACGACCTTGAAGTCCTCGTCGTCGATCTTGCCGAGCGCGTGCTCGTTCTCGAGATCCTTGAGCGCGCGCAGGATGCTGCGCTTCTTTTCTGCGCGCGGCACGGTGCCGCGAAGCTCGGCCGCAGCCAGCTCTTCCGGCACCGGCATCTCGCCGGTGAGCATGCGGATGCTGTTCCACAGCGCGAAGATGGCCAGCAGCATGACCACCGCCACCGCGGCCAGCACACCGATGCTGGCGTCGAGGAACGAGCGTCCGAAGATGACGAGCATCACGGCGCCGATGGCAGCGAACCCGATGGGGGCGAAGCGCGCGAGCGGATTGGAACCGGCCTTTGCAGCCTCCTCCGCCGTCTCCTGCTTCTTCTCTTCGCGCAGCTCCTTGGCCACCTCTTCGTGCTCGCGGGTGGCTGCCGTTTCGCCTTCGACCTCGGGGGAGACCGGTCGCTTCTTCTTCTTCTTTTGGGGTTCGGTGGTCATCCGTCGAGATCTCGAAGTTCGTCGTCGAGGCGCTTGTCGTAGGCGTCTTTGCTGTCGGCTGGGTCGCCGCCGGCGCCCGGCGGCGCATCGGGCGGACCACCCGGCGGCTTGCGCCAGCGGCGAATCATGAGCACCAGGCCCACGCCCGCCATGGCGATGCCCACCAGCGGAACCGCGTAGATGGATCGCATGGCGCCGCTGTTGGGGGGCACGCTGAGCGACTCGGTGCCGTGCTCCTCGGCGTACTCCTTGAGAATCTGCTCCTTGGTGAGACCGCGCGCGATCTTGCCCCGGATGATCTCGCGCATCTCTTCGGCCGTGCCGCAAGCGCAGGTGGAGAGCGCGTCGCGGGCGCAGGTGCCGCACATGCAGCGCAGCGACTGGAAGATGTCACGCTCCTGATCGTTCTCTATCTTCACCGTTCCCGAGTGGAGCGACGATGTTTGGAACGCGAACGCCTGGGTGGGCATGAGCGCGATGAGAATGCCGATGGACGCGGCGCCCACCGAGGCTGCGGTACCGCGCGCAAAGCGCCAGGCTCTGGACTCCTCTGGCTGTAGCTCTGGCCACATGGCCACGAACGAGCCGGCGATGAGCACCAGGCACCCGAGCCAGATCCACATGACCAGTGGGTTGATGTGTATCTGGAAGGTGGCGAGCTTGGTCTGCGGGTTGATGTTGCCCACCACCAGGTACAAGTCGTCGCGCACCGTGTGGAGCATCGCCACCTCGGTAGTGGGGTTCTCCATCATCTTCTTGTAGATGAACTTCGCCGGCGAGGCCTCGCCCAGGTCCTTGCCGTTCTTCTTCACCTTCACGTCGGCGAACACCATGCGCTTGGAGGTGTCGACCTCCATGCGCGGGCCCACGTAGGTGATGGCGTAGTTCTCCACCTCGTAGGTCTGCCCCGGCGAGAGCGCCGTTTCGCGGCTCACGTTCCACGATTGGCCGGTGAAGCCCAGGAGCATGACCACCAGGCCGAGGTGCACGATGTAGCCGCCGTAGCGACGGCGCGAGGCCGCGGGCAGCGTGAGCAGCGTGTACACGAAGCCCGGGAGGAGCCCCATGTAGTAGAGGATCATCGGCGTCTTGTCGGCGCCGCTGTTCTTGCGGGCGCGGAACAGGAACACGAACTCCTGCGCGATGACCGCGAGGTTGAACACGCCCACCGCCACGCCGAGCACCGGCGTCGCCGCGTTGAAGCCGCGCAGGCCACTTCCGAGGCCGCCCGAGTAGATGGCGTCGCCCCATACGATGGCCGGGAAGCCCAGCTGCTTGCCCACCGCGAAGTGCAGCACCACCGCCACCACCATGGCCGCCACCGGCGCCACGAAGGCCTTTCGGAGCGCGGCGTCGCTGGTCTTCTTCCAGCCGAAGAGGGTGCCGATGCCCATGAGCATGTAGATGACGAGCCCGATGGGCTGCACCCAGGCGTTGTAGTAGGGCGGGCCCACCGTCACCTTCTCGTTCCAGAGCGCTTCCGAGAGCATCGGGAAGGTGGTCGCCACCAGCACGAAGACCATGAACCCGAGCAGCGCGAAGTTGTTCAGGAGGAAGGTGAACTCGCGGGAGAGGACCGACTCGATGTACGGCCGCTTGCGATCGTGCGCGACGTCCATGGTGAGCCGTCGGAAGACCAGCTCGAGGCCCACGTACACCGCAGCGCCCACCGCCAGCGCGAAGATGACGACCTTCCAGGTGAAGGGCATCTGGCTTTTGCCGAGGAGCAGGTAGAGGCCGGGCATGGTGGAGCCGGCGATGATCCAACCGGCGCCCACTGCGCCGTAGCGGAAGCGCGGGTTGAGCGGGAGATCGCGGAGCTCGGGCCAGCGGTAGAGCACCAGCGTGAAGCAGAAGGCCGCCACGATGAGCAAGAACCACACGAAGTAGGTGCCGATGCCCGACTGCGCGAACGAGTGCACGCTGGCGATGGCGCCGGACCGCGTGAGGAACGTGCCGAAGATGGTCATGAAGAACGTCATGCACGCGAGGGCGACGTTCCACACCTTGAGCAGCCCGCGGCGCTCCTGGATCATCACCGAGTGCAGGTAGGCGCTGGCCACCAGGAAGGGCATGAACGCCGCGTTCTCGACCGGGTCCCAGGCCCAGTAGCCGCCCCAGCCGAGCTCTTCGTAGGCCCAGAGCATGCCCAGGGTGTTGCCGATGCCCAGGAACATCCAGGGGAAGAGCATCCACTTGCGGGAGGCGCGAATCCACTCCACGTCGAGGCGCCCGGTGATGAGCGCGGCCACGCAGAAGGCGAACGGCACCGAGCACCCCACGAAGCCCACGTAGAGGCTCGGCGGGTGGATGATCATGTAGAAGTTCTGCAGGAGTGGGTTCAAACCCTCTCCGTCGACGCGCGCACCACCCACGCTGGTGGAGAAGGGGTTCGCCGCGAACATCATCAGCGTGCAGAAGAAGATGATGATGACCATGAGCGTGGCCAGCACGTACGGCTGCAGCTCGAGGTACTTGTTCCCGAGCCACCAGACGCAGGCGCCGATGTAGATGCTCAGGAGGAAGAGCCACCACAAGATGGACCCGTCCTGTCCGCCCCACAGGGCCGTGAACAGGTAGATGGTCGACATCCCCCGGTCGGAGTAGTGGCTGACGTAGCGGAGCCGGAAGTCGTGGCTCACGAACGCGTAGGCCAGGCACAGCACCGTGACGGCGATGAGCGCGACCGTGCCGTATGCGCCGAACCGGGCTGCCTGCAAAGTACGCACGCGTCCGGTCGACCCGGCCACCACGGCGACCGAGAAGGTGTACGCGGCGCACAGCATCACCAGGACGATGAGGGCGCTACCGAAGAGGGGGAAGGAGGACCACATAGGGCTTTCTGGGCTGGTTGGAACACGCGTACGCGGCGTCAGCGGGCAACGCCGAGACGGAGGCCGAGCGAGGCTTAACGAGAGTAGGGTCGAGACCCTACTGCGGCGAGATTCTACGCCCACCGCCTCGAAAGGACCGAAGAAATGTGCCGCGCGGCCGGCGCCATCAGGCTGCAACTGTCGGGCCCCTGCCCTCGCTCCGTTGGGCGCTTCTGGTAGAAGGACCCGGCAATTCATGGGCGCACCCCCGCAAGTCGTGGAGAAGAGCCGATTCGACGGGTGGAAGACGCACGCGGCACTGCTCGCTGTTCAGGTCGCTTTCGCCTCACAAGCGGTGGAATCCAAGCTGGCGATGATGCCTCGAGCCCTGGGGGGCGAAGGCATTGCCCCCCAGGCGGTGGCCATGGTGCGGATGCTGGGCGCCCTCGTTTTCTTCCAGGGGTGGAGTTTCGCGAAAAAAATGCCGCGGCCCTCCCTCGCGGACCACGCCCGGCTGGCCGGGCTCTCGCTCCTCGGCATCGTGGTGAACCAGATGCTCTTCCTCGCGGGCCTGGCGCGCACCACGCCCACCACCGCGGCGCTCCTCAGCGTGATCATCCCGGTGGCCACGGCGGCGCTCTCCATCGTGTTCCGCAAGGAGGCCTTCTCCGGGCGCACCGTGCTGGGGCTCTTGGTGGCCGGCTCGGGGGTGGTGACGCTCACCGGTTTTCGCAACGTCGATCGCGGGGCGCTGCTCATCACGGTGAACTGCTTCTGCTACGCGGCGTACCTGGTGTTCTCACGTGACGTCATCCGTCGCCTGGGGGCGTTCACGGTGGTGACGTGGATCTTCACCTGGGGCGCGGTGCTCTTCGCGCCGATGGGGCTCATGCCGCTGGTGCGCGCGGTACCGGAGCTCACCACGAGGGGTACGCTCTTCGTCGTGTACGTGGTGCTGGTGCCCACCATCCTCGCGTACCTGCTCAACGCGTGGGCACTCGGAAAGTCGAACCCGACGCTGGTGACCGTGTACGTGCACCTGCAGCCGGTGCTCGCGGCGCTGCTCGCCTACTTCCAGCTGGGGCATCCGGTCTCGGCCACCATGGGTCTCGCGGCGCTGCTCATTACCTGCGGCGTGGTGGTGGTCTCCACCCGCCGCACCGTACGCACGCCGCTCCGCGCGTGATGCGTGGTCACCCGCGGACCCCCTGGGCTACACTGGATGCATGGTTGCGCAGCCCGCCACCGAGAGCGACCTTCTCGCGGTCCCCGACGACCGCAAGGCGCACCTCGTCGACGGGCGCATCTACAGCCACGCGCGGCCCCGCGTTGCGCATGCGGAGCTGGCCGGCGCGCTCTTCCGGGAGCTTTCCAACAACTTCGGCGATAGTCGTCGCGGGGGCCCCGGTGGATGGCTGTTTCTCATCGAGCCCGAGCTCGAGCTCGGTGGCGACATCTTCGCGCCGGACATTGCAGCGTGGCGACGCGAGCGCCTCCCGCGGGCGCCGTCCGGCGCGCGAATCTCCCTGGCACCCGACTGGGTTTGCGAGGTCCTTTCGAAGAGCACGGAGTCCTTCGACCGTGGCGTGAAGCGTCGCGCGTACCTCCGGGCCGAGGTCTCGCACCTGTGGTACGTGCAGCCCGAGGCGAAGCTCGTCGAGGTGTATCGGAAGATCGGGGACTTCTACGCCAGCGTCGCCGAGGGCGGATTGCTGGAGCCCATCGCTCTCGAGCCGTTCGCGTCGGCGCCCATCGAGCTCGGGGAAATGGGCGCCTACGGACTGATGGCCAGCAGGTCGAGCATCAGGGGATTGCTGCATTGCGACTCGCGCGTGGGGCCGCACGTCGCCAGGTTGCCGCTCTTGATCTGACGGGTGGGTCCTCCCGCCGTCGCCGGGGTGGTGCGGATGTCGAAGGCGCCCACGGTCATGCCCGTCACCAGATGGGTTGCACCCGCGCACTCGGGACCCCCGACGACGCTGCTGCGGCGCACCGCTGCCGGCAGCCCCACCAGCGTCCGTTTGCCCACCGAGATGAGGGTGATATCGACCGCGTCTCCGCGCCCGAGCTCGGAGGCGAAGGCAGTGAACAGCGTCTCCGCCATCTCCGGCAGCTGGGCGCGTGCGACGCAGGTCGACCCTCGGGTCGTGGTGGTGTGGTCCGC
>JABFRG010000766.1 GCA_013141295.1 Polyangiaceae bacterium | reverse complement strand
GGCGGAAGAAGGTCCCGCTCAGAGTGCGGGCGGGACCATCGACTTCAGGCGCCAGGTGATGCGCTCCTCGAGGGCGGTGGCTTCGATGCCCAGCGCCGCCGCCGAGGCGAGCAGCAGCACGCGCTCCTGCGAGTCCACGTAGCCATCGACCACGGCAGCCTCCACCAGGAGGGCCATCACGCGGGGGCGCGCGTCTTCCGGAAGTGCGCGCAGGGTGGTGGTGGCGCGCCCGAAATCCGTGTCCCCGTGCGCCGTCGTCGCGGCGCGCTCCGGCAGGCCGAACTTCTGCACGATCTTCCGCAAGAACTCGCGCTCGCTCTCGGCGATGACGCCGTCGGCGCCGATCACCGTCTCGATCAACTCACACACCTTGTGCCGCTCTTCGAGGTCCATCATCCCGCCGCACGTTAGCCGAGATTTGCCTCACCCGACGTCGCGAAATGCGTCGACCAGCCGGCTCGCGACGTGCTGCGCCGACTCCACGTCGTCCGGGTAGTCGAGCTCGCGATACAGGTGGGTGAGGCGCTCCACCTTGTTGATGCCCAGCGCCGGCGCGCCCAGCACCGCCACGTGCGCCAGGAAGAACAGGCCGTAGCCGCGGAAGACGCGATCCATCTTCTCCGGCGAGAGGCTCCAGGTGCGCGAAGCGAACGCGAAGTAGGGCTTCACCATCGAGCGGATGACCGCCCGGTGCCGCGTCAGGCCTTCGCGGGCGGCGGCCACCGTGTGAATGCCGCCGGCGCTGAGCATCTTCAGCAGGTAGTCGGGGAAGAAGGGCTCGCTCCCCAGTTCCTTGCCCAGCTCCGCGGCCACGTCGCGATCGAGGGTCTCGGCTTCTTCGCATGCCAACAAAGCCTCGAGCGAGAGCCTATCCAGAGGAATCGCCTCGCCCGCTTCGGCCATGCGCGTCGGGAGATCCCGCGCGTAGACGTCGAGCTCGCGGCGGATGGATCCGAACTCCTGATCCGCCAGCTCGAGGAGGCCCGCCAGCCGCTGCAGCCGGCGCCGCACCACCGCCGGCACGACCTCCTCGGATTTGTAGCCGAGGTCGTGCTCGATCTCCGCCCACGCGTGCTCCAGCATGGTGCGCACCTGGATCTCGCAGCGCACGTCGCCGGGAATCTCCGGGAGCCGGCACACGTAGTGGAGCGAGCGATACCCGAAGCTGGAGCGATCGCTCCGCTTGTCGACCGAGTGCACGAAGTCCACCGGCAGCCGCGCCTCCACCAGCTCGCCCACCCGGTCGACGCCGTCCTCGAAGTAGGTGATCACCCGGAGCCCGATGACGTCCGTCACGTCCCAGAGCCGGCCGTAGGTGCGGTCCGGACGGGAGAGCTTCCGCGCCAGGCTGCCCCTGGCCTTCAGGCGCATGGTCACCGAGTGGACCTTCAGCGCCGGCTCCAGCGAGAGCCAGTGGGCCAGCTCACCGCGCAGCGCCTCACCGTGCGCGACGAGGGTGGGGGCGACGCGGTCGTACTCGCTCAGCCAGCCTTCCTGGGACATCAAGACACAGGTCTTAGCACTCCTCTCGGCTGCGCAGGAGCCCCGCACTCGGGTTTGCTTGCGTGAGGTCGTAACGATGTTATGGAGTTCCCATGCGGCTTCGTGGCTCCGTCTCGTGCGTCCTTCTCCTCTTGGCCGGTGCCTGCAGCAGCAGCGGCAGCACGCCGGTACCGGTCGACGCCGCCGCGCCTTGCCATCCGGAAGAGGCGCCGCTCGCCGCGCCCACCCGGGTGGTACCCCGGTGGGCCTTCTCGCCGTGGATCAGCAAGGACATCTCCACCGGGCCCGACACCTACGCCTTCGTCGACGGTTTCCGGGAGCGAGACATCCCGGTGGGGGCGGTGGTGCTCGATAGCCCGTGGGAGACGCACTACAACACCTTCGTCCCCAACCCCAAGCGCTACCCGGAGTTCCCCAAGATGGTGACGGACATGCACGGTCGCGGGGTGCGCGTCGTGCTTTGGATCACGTCCATGGTCAACAGCACGGGACTCGACTTCGAGCCGGGCGGCGACACCTACGTGGGCGCGTCGCCCAACTTCGCCGAGGGCGAGCGCTGCGGCTACTTCGTCAACGACGCCGACCAGTACTTCTGGTGGAAGGGCAGGGGAGCCGCCGTGGACTTCTTCAACGCCCGCGCGCGCACCTGGTGGCACGGTCAGCAAGATGGCGTGCTGGGAGCGGGCATCGACGGCTGGAAGCTCGACTTCGGCGAGAGCTACGTGAAGAAGGACGTGCTCACGACGGCCCAGGGCGAGGTGCCGCACCAGGCCTACTCCGAGAAGTACTACGAGGACTTCCTGGCCTACGGGCAGGCCAAGCGCGGCAAGGACTTCGTCACCATGGTGCGCGGCTGGGACGAGAGCTACGACTTCAAGGGCCGCTTCTTCGCCAAGAAGGAGCACGCGCCCATCGCGTGGATGGGCGACAACCGCCGCGACTGGGTGGGGCTCATCGACGCGCTCCAGGAGATGTTCGTCTCCGCCAAGGCCGGCTACCAGGTCATGGGCAGCGACATCGGCGGCTACCTCGATCACGACGACAAGAACCTCACCGGTCCGGAGATCCCCTTCGACCCGGTGAACTTCGCCAAGTGGACCGCCACCTCGGCCATGACGCCCTTCATGCAGCTGCACGGCCGCGGCAACTTCGCGCCGTGGACGGTGCCGGCCCGCGCCGAGGAGGTGGTTGTATCCTACAAGTACTGGGCGAAGCTCCACCAAGCGCTGGTGCCGTTCTTCGTGAGCACCCAGGCGGCCGCGCTGGCCGGAGGTGCGCCCATGGTGCAACCGGTGGGCGACGAGGGGGCCTGGTCCGGCGACTACCGGTACCACCTGGGCGGCGCGTTCCTGGTGGCGCCGCTCCTCGACGGAACCGGCGCGCGCAACGTCACGTTGCCGCCCGGCCGCTACTACGACTTCTACGATCACCGCGCCCTCGATGGCGGCAGCACCGTGTCGTTCACCGACGGTGGCGACATCGGGAAGATCCCGCTCTTCGTCCGCGAAGGCGCCATCGTTCCGCTCGACGTGGTGGACGCCGCCAACGCCCTCGGCGACGAGCGCTCCAAGGGCGCGCTCACGGTGCTGGCCTATCCCGGGGCCACCCTCTCACGCTTCACCCTGCGCGAGGAAGACGACGCCGCAGTGGAGCTCACCGCCCAGGCCACCGTCGCCGAGTCGACCCTCACCGTCGCGCCGTCTCGCCGGGCCGTCCGCGCGCGCATTCGCTCCGAGGTGGTTCCCACCGCGGTGGCCATCGACGGCGCCAGCGCGACCCTCTTTCCCACCCGCGAGGCCTGGTCGGCCGCGCCCGAGGGCGCGTACTACGACGTCGCCGCCAAGGCGGTGTGGGTCTCCGCTGCCGCTGGCAAGGGCCGCATCGTCGTCACGCGTTGACCTTCAGGCGACCGGCGCTGCAGGAAACGTGATGCCGAAGCGTGCGCCGCCTCCGCGCCGCGCCTCGGCGTAGGCTCGGCCCCCGTGGGCCTCGGCGATGCGCCGCACCAGCGTGAGCCCCAGGCCCACCGAGCGCTCCCGGGCGCCGTCGGTGGCGGGCCGCTTGTAGAATGCATCGAAGAGCTTCTGCTCCTCGCCGGGCGCGAAGCCGGGGCCGTCGTCGTCCACCTCGAAGACCACCGCGCCGTCGTGGGCGTACACCCGCAGCGCGACCACCTTGCCGCCGTGGCGCACCGCGTTCTCCAGGAGGTTCACCAGCGCCCGTACCGCGAGGGTGGCGTCGCCCTCGAAGGCCAGGGCGGGGCTCTCCACGTCGAGCACCGTAGGGTCCACGCGTGCCGTCTCCACCGCCCGGGTGGCCACCTCGGTGGCTCGCAGCACCACGCGGTCGCCGCTGGAAAAATCGATGCGCGAGCTGGCAAGGAGATCGCTCACCAACGCGTCGAGGGCGCTCACCTCCTCGTCGATCTCGGAGAGGGCCTTTTGCCGCTTTTCTTCCTGATCGGTCTGGCTCATCTCGGTGAGCAGCCGGATGCGCGACAGCGGCGTACGCAGCTCGTGCGACACCATGGCGAGGAGCGCCCGCTGATCGCGCAGCTGCTTCTCGATACGGGCGGCCATGTCGTTGAAGGTCTCGCCGAGCACCCGCGCTTCCGCGTGACGGGCCTGGTGAAGGTCCACCCGGGCGCCGAGATCGCCGTGCCCCAGGGCCTCCGCGGCGCGCGCCAGCTCGTCGAAGGGGCGCGCCAGGTGCCGCGCGATCTTGCCGGAGACGGCCCACAGCGTGAGCAGACCGAGGCCGGCCGAGACCTTCCAACGCAGCCCCTCCGAGAAGTAGTGGTGCGACCAGTAGACGATGCCGAAGGTCAGCGAGATGGCGATGCCGAACCAGAAGAAGATCTTCCGGCGCAAGCGCCGCTGCTCCTGGATGCGCACCCAGAAGGAGCGGGGCATCTCGTGCCAGCGCCAGGGCGGCACCCGATCGAAGTCGTGTGGGTGATGAAAGGGGTGATCGAAGGGCCCGCGCTTTCGTCGCAGCTCCCGCTCCTCGCGGCTCCAGGGGGCGCGGCGCGGCCTCATTTGGGGTCCTTCGCTTCCTTCGTGAACACGTAGCCCACGCCGCGTACGGTCTTGATGCGCCGCGGCGGATCGTCCTGCAGCTTCTGCCGCAGATGCGAGATGTGCACGTCCACCGCGCGGTCGGAGACGTCTTCCCGCTTGGTCTCCCGCAGGAGCGCCTCCCGGGTGACGACGCGACCCGCGCGTCGCACCAGCGCCGAGAGGAGATCGAACTCGAGGCCGGTGAGGTCCAGCAGCACGCCGGCATCGACTGCCTGGCGCGCTGCGAGATCGAGCGCCAGCTCGCCTTCACGCACCGAGGGGCTCGGCTCCTCCGGCGATACCCGGCGCAGCACCGCGCGGAGCCGCGCCAGGAGCTCGCGCGGACCGAAGGGCTTCGAGATGTAGTCGTCGGCGCCGATCTCCAGGCCGACCACGCGATCCATCTCGTCGCCCTTGGCGGTGAGCATGAGCACGGGTACGCGGCTGTCCTTGCGAATGCGCCGGAGCACCTCGAGGCCGTCGATGCCGGGCATCATGATGTCCAGGATGACCGCATCGAAGGGCTCGCTTCGCAAGGCCTCGAGGCCCCGCAGACCGTCGGCGGCGGCGCGCACGGAGACGTCGTTCTCCGCGAGGTACCCGGTGAGGAGCTCGCGGAGCCGCGCGTCGTCGTCGATGAGGAGAACCCGTGCCACGTCGGCCGGAGGCTAACGCGCCCCGCGGGCGGCGTCGACGCACACTTCGGCCACGTGGTGCTCGAAGGCCGCGCGGCGGCTCTCCGAGTGACGGCCCATGCGGAACAGCTCCGAGCCGAAGCCGCCCACCGCGCCGAGCGCCAGAAACAGGATGCCAAATCGTCGCATGTCGAAGTCCTTTCAGATGCTGTTGCGGTACGGGTGATGGGAACGCGGGCCGTGGTGATGACCGCCCTCGTCGTCGTGCCAGAACGCTTCGCCGCCGCGCTCGAGCATGTCGGCCACCATCTGCCGCTGCCGATCGTCGAGCGCCTCGTGCACCTTGGCGAAGGTGGCGATCCCGGCCTTGCGCGCGTCGTCCACCACGCCTTCGATGCGCGCCGTGGCGGCGCCCACCGCGTT
>JABFRG010000613.1 GCA_013141295.1 Polyangiaceae bacterium | reverse complement strand
GTGGGTGCTCGCGACCGCCTGCGCGGCCGATCGACCGGGCCCCTCCTCGCCCGCCTCACCCGCCTCGCCGCCGGCGCCCTCGGCCACACCGCTCCCGGCGCCGCCCGGGGCGAGTGGTGTGGTCCGGGAAGCGCCGCAGCCCGGTCCTCTTTCGTTCACCGTGCGCTGTCGAAGGGAGCCGTGCCGGGCCGACGATCAGGACATGTTCTTCGACATCACCGTGGCCAACACCGGGCCCACGGAGGTGGGCTTTCCCCAGGACTTCCTGCGGAAGCGCGGTCCGAGCGTGCGCCTGGTGGACGCAAAGACCAAGGCCGAGACGTTCCTTCGCACGAACCCGGTGGACCTTTCGCTGGCGGAGCGGTTCACCAGGCTCGCGCCCGGTGCGTCGGCGGTCGTGGAGTGGCTCATCCACCCCTCGGAGCTCCGCCAGTTCGGCCCCGAGGTCGACGTCTCGGCGGAGGTGATGGTGGACGTCACCATCGAGGCTCTCGGCAAGCGCGAGCCCTTCGCGCGCAAGGCGACGCTGCACGTCACGAAGTAGCGACGGCGCTCAGCGCGGGAGCGGCATGCAGCAGGCTTCTTCGCCGGTGCGCGTGCCCAGACAAAGCGGCGTCGACTCCTCGCCGGGCGCGGCGCTCACGTCGGTGACCTTGTGCATGCCGGCGGGGCAAGGCGCCTTGGGGTTGGCGCGCACCGCGGCCATGCCGACGCAGGTTCCTCCAGCGCGCACGCAGCGCGGTCCGGCCGGCGCGGTGGCGATGGGCGGCATGGCGATGCCAGCGTCGTAGGGCGACGTGGTGGGCACGCTGGTGGGCGCCGCCGGCGAAACGAACACCGAGCCCGAGGGCGGAGGCGGATCGAGGGGCACAGCCTCGTGATAGCAGGCTGCGAGCGGCGCCAGCGACACGAGAGCGGCGGTGGCGGCCAGGACGATGCGATTCATTCGGTACCTCGGGGGCCACGCGGCCCGTTGTATGCGCGCTCGACGCGCGCGATCTTCAATGCGAATTCCGTGTACCATTCACGGTTCCCACGACGTTGCGCCTCGGCGTGCTCGGCGTCTTCCTTCCAGCGCGCGATGTCGGCTTCGGTCTCCCAGTACGAGACGGTGATGCCGAATCCGTCTTCGCCGCGCGCGCTCTCGATGCCGAGGAAGCCCGGCTGGGTGCGGGCCAATTCCACCATGCGCTGGGCCATCGCGGCATAGCCATCGTCGGTGCTCGCCGCGCGCTGGCTGGCGAAGACCACCAGGTAATACGGCGGCGGAGGGGTGGCGGCGCAGCCCATCCTCGCAGAATCAGAAATTCCCATGGCCGCTCCGCGCGAGGCCTTCGACCACCTCGGTGACCACCATCTCCACCAGGTGCGCGTACTGCTCGTCGCCGTGGGCAGCACTGGCCGACGCCGGCGCGCCGGCGTACGCGTCGTTCATGCCCATCTCGCGGAACGTGTGCTGCCCCGCGCGAATGCCGTCGGAGAGGCTCACCGGCACTTCGGCCAGATCCTTGTATTCCGCACGCACTTCCGCACCACTGGCCATCACCAGCGAGGTCTCGTAGGTGCCGGCGTGGCACTGCCCCTTCTTGAACTCGCCGGAGAGCAGGCGCCCCCAGCGGCGGGTCAGCGGACAGGCCACCGAGGCGCGGTCGATCTCCTTCACCGCATCGCGGACCGCCGCGTCGTGGGCCGGCTCCAGATGGTTGTTCACCACGCACACGTGGTCGAAGCCGGAGGCGAGATACGCCTCGATCACGGCCTTCAAGAACGCGGTGAGCGCCGCAGCGGGCACCCCCACCGCGCCGGGAAAGCCGGCCGCGAAGTCGGTGACTCCATAGTGCACCGGGGGCGCCACGACGGCGCCGATGCCCCGCGCCTGGAGCGGCCCGAGGGCGCGGGTCGCGGCGGTGTGGGAAATGATGGTGTCGGTGGTGAGCGGAAGATGCGGCCCGTGCGGCTCCACGCTCCCCACCGGAAGCAGCACGCAGCTCGGGCTGCGCGCGGCCAGCGCCCCCAGCTCCGGCGACGTGAGACTGCCGAGCTCGCTCACGAGGTAACACCGGCGCGGAGCGCCTTCTTGTCCACCTTGCCGCGATCGTTCTTCGGCAGATCGGCGACCACCTCGTAGAGCTTCGGCACCTTGTACTTCGACACTCGCTCCCGCAGGTAGGCCACGAGCTCGGCCTCGATGAGCGCCGCCTTGTGCGCGGCGTCGCCCCGCAGCACCACGAAGGCCTTGGCCTTGGTGAGCCCCTCGTGCTCCACGCCGATGACCGCCGCCAGCGAGACCGCGTCGTGCATCATCAGCGCTTCTTCGATCTCGCGCGGGGCGACCCACAAGCCGCCCACCTTCAGGAGATCGTCGGAGCGGCCGGCAAAGTACAGGTATCCCTTCTCGTCCACGTGGAAGAGATCGCCGGTGCGGCACCAGTGCCCGTGAAAGGTCTTGAAGCTCTTGTCGCGGTCGAGCCAGTAGCACTGGCTCACGCTGTCGCCCTTCACCCACAGCACGCCGATCTGCCCGGGCTCGCACGGCGCTGCGCCCACGCCCTCGGCCTCCTCCGGCAGGATGCGCAGCTCGTAGCCGGCGACCGCGCGGCCGAGCGAGCCGGGCACGATGTCGCCCGGGCGATTGGACGCGTAGATGTGGAACATCTCGGCGGAGCCGATGCCGTCGTACACGTCGCTGCCGAAGCGCGCCTGCCAGCGCCGGAGCAGCGCCTCCGGGAGCGCCTCACCGGCCGAGAGCGAGAAGCGCACGCTCGAGAGATCGAGCCCCGGGCGCCCCTGCTTCACCTCCTCGGCGTCGTACTCCAGGAGCTTGCCCAGCATGGTGGGCACGTTGGTGACGACCGTGGGGCGATACTCGGTGAGCGCCTTGGCCATGACCTCCGGCGACGGCCGCTCGGAGAACAGCGCCGCGGTGCCGCCCACCGCGAACGGGAAGAACAGGTTGGTGCCGGTAGCGTAGCCGAAGTACAGGCGCGACACGCTGATGGTGACGTCGCCCTTGCGGTAGCCCACGGTCTCCTTGGCGTAGACCTCGGTGTTGAAGGCGTAGTCGCGGTGGGTGTGGATGTTGGCCTTGGGCTCGCCGGTGGAGCCGCTGGTGAAGAGCCACATGGCGGGCTCGTCCCGGTGCAGCTTCGGGAGCTTCTCGGCCGGGGCGGTGGTGGAGACCTCCGCGTGAAAGTCGCGGAACAGCGCGTCGGTCTCGAACCCGCTCGGGGCGTCGACGTCGTCGCCGGTTGCCGCGTCTTTCGCCACCAGCACCAGGGAAAGCTCCTCCCCTACCCCACGAAGCTCGCGCGCTTCGCGAAGCGCCTGGGCCACCTTGGGAATGGTGATGACCGCCGTGGCTCGCGTGTATTCTACAAGGTATTCGATCTGCGAAGCCGGCGCGTCCGGGTTGCCCATGGCCACCACCGCGCCCCGGGCCAGCACGCCGAAGATGGCGAAGGCGTAGATGGGCGAGTCCGGCAGGCACAGGAGCACCCGCTCGCCGCGACGCACGCCGTGGGCCGCGAGCACCGCCACCACCCGCCTCGCGCTGTCGGCCACCCGGTCGTAATCGAAGCGCGTGTTGCCCCAGCGAACCGCTTCCGCGGCGCCGAGCCCCTCCCGGAGGCGATCGAAGAGGAAGTAGTCCGCCATGTTGAGCGTGTCCGGGAATTGCAGTCGCATCGGGGCGGATGGTAGTGCGCGGGCCCTGCGAGTTCAATCCGCGTGGCGTACCGCGTCCTTGCGCGGGTAAGCCGAGGGGAGTACGGACGCCGCATGTCGCTCGCTGCCCCTCTTTCGCGCCTCGATACCTGGCTCTCCGCCGAAAGACCGGCCCTCTTCCGCGGGCGAACGGCACCGGCGACGCCCGCTGCGCTCACGGCGCTGGGCAAAGCGCTGGGGCGACCGGTGCGTCCGGAGCTCTTGGAGCTCCTGGGGTGGGCCGACGGCTGCGCCGATGAGCCGCTCCTGGAGAACTTCTACCTGATGTCGGCGTCGGAGATCGCCGAGGCCGCGACCATGATGCGAGGGCTCCTGCGCGCCGGCGACTTTCACGGCAAGGTCGACTGGTGGGTGGACGGCTGGGTGCCCTTCCTCGACAACCGCTGCGGCGACTTCGTATGCATCGACACGGTCGGCAGCTTCGGCGGCGCTCCCGGCCAGCTGGTGGAGCTCCTGCACGACGCGCCCGATCGCGATCGCATGGCGCCCTCCCTCGGGGCGTTCCTCGAAGCACTGACGTCGGCCTTCGAGGCCGGGCTCTTCGACGGCTCTCGGCCGAAGGACGACGAGGCCTTCGTGGCGCACCTCCGGGCGGCGATTCCCGGGTACCCCAAGGCATCGGCCGCGCGGCAGAACCAAGCGACCGCGCGGGCGCGCATCAACGCCCGCGACGCCATCAAGCAGGCGCTGCATCCGCTCGAGGGACCGCGCGTCGATCTCACCAAGCCCATCGACGCCGAGGCGGTGGTGAAGGCCGCGCGCTTCGCGGTGGACGAAGCCATGGCGGCCCTCGCCGGCCGCCGCGACACCGCGACCACCGCGCTCTTCGAGGTGTTCCCGGCGCCCGGCGAGAAGTGCATCGCCTACGCGGTGTGGAGCGCGAGCACCGTGGGCGACACCTGGCGCGACGGCTACGTGGTGGGCATCGATCGCAAAGGCAACGCCATCTTCAAGGAGAAGAAGGTCGAGGGCTGACCCTCGCAGCGGGCGTGTGTGCCTCCCGCAGAGCGGTGGAACGTACCGATGGGTAGTGACACGTCGCGGGAGAGCGGTGAATATTCGGCTCGATGATCGCCGTGCAGCACGTTCGCGCGGTCGTGATGTGTGGTGCGGGGGTGCTGGCCTCCTGCGCGCCGCCAGCGCGACAAGCCCCACCCGGATCGTCTACGCCCCACGCGCCCCCGACGGCGAGCGCCGAGAACGCACGCGCGTCGTCCTCCGGGGTCGCCGTCGCGGTCGTAGCCCCCACGTCGACGATCCCGCCGCCGGTCGACACGGCTCCACACGCGCCGGCGGAGCCGGTCGACCCCGCCTGCGTCGACGGTCCACGTCGACAGGTGCCGGGGCGCATCTTCGTTCGGATGGAGAAGGACGAGCACGGCAATCCCACGCGTCTTGCCAAGCTTGCGCTCGGCAAGATCGAGGTGCCGCTCGTTCCGGTGCTCTCGTCGCCCGGCCTGGGGGCCTCTTGTCGGTCCTTTCGCTCCGAAGACACGCGCGGCTTGGAGCTCGAATGCCGCGGTTACGAGGTCGGGTCGAACGTCACCGTTCGTTGGGAGCCTGGGCGCCTCCTGGTTTCCTCACACGTTGGCGGCATCGATGGCAGCCGAACCTTGCCCCCGAAGACGTACGCCCTTCCCTGCGACGTCGAACCCACGTTCCCACGATGGCGCCTGCGCGACCGTGACTATCACTACCTGGGCGACGACCAATGCGACGTCCGCTGTTACTACACCTCGTGCAACGACGATTGCAGAGACCTCCAGGTCGACCATCAGGCTCCCTGCTTCGAGCGGTGCGGTGCCGCCCTTGATGCATGCGTTCGGTCTTGCCAGAAGCGCTCGGCGCATTGAAGCGCTAGCCCCAATGCCGTTCACTTAGGGTAGGGAACGGCATTGGGG
>JABFRG010000866.1 GCA_013141295.1 Polyangiaceae bacterium | reverse complement strand
CCATGGAAGAGATCCTCGACGTGTGCGCCATGCCGCGCGGCGAAGCCCTCGACCTCATCGCCGAGCTGGCTTCGCTCGGCGTGCTCGCCATCAACTGAGCTACGACGCGAAGGCGCCGCAGGCCGCGCCACGCACGAAGAAGTCGTCGACCGCGCGGGCCGTGGCGGCGTCGTCGAAGAGCGCGCCGACCCGCGTCGCCTGCGCGCGGCTCTCGGCGAAGCGCACCTGGCGGGCGCGCATGGTCGCCTCGTTCTCCAGGTAATACGTGTAGAGTGCACCGTAACGAGCGAGCAGCTGCGCCGGGTGCAGGTCCCACCCCTGGTGAATGCCGGCGTCCAGCGCGCGGCGCACGTGCCCCGCGTGCAAGCGGAGCGCGGAAGCCACCGAGCGCTGGTTCTCGGCGCGCTCGGCTTCGTTCGCCGGCGCCTTGTGCAGGACCACCGGGAGCCGCGTGGTCGCGCCGTCCACCACTGGGATGCCGGTGCCGGCCAGGGCCAGGAGCATGGTGGTCCGCGCCACGTCGAGGTGCAGGTGGTCGAGGCGCTGGGAGACGGCCGAGACCCCGAGCTCGGCGGTGAGATCGTACGCGCCCAGGTGAAAGGCGAACGCGCGTTCCCCCAGCGCCCGTGCGAAGCGCCGCAGCGGCACGCGACCCTCCTCGTCGAGGAGCGCGGCCGGGTGCTCGACCATCAGCTCGAAGCGGAGCGCATCACGCGGCAAGCCCGCTCCGCTCACCGCGGCATCGGTGGCGCTGACGAACGCGCGCACCTCGTCTTCGCCCGTGACCTTGGGCAGGGTGACGACGAAGCGCGGAGGGAGTGCGGCGGGCGAGGCTTTGCCGAGCGCTCCGAAGAACGTCGCGAGCGTGCGCTCTGCACGTCGCCGCGTGGCCGGACCGAAGGACTTCACGCGAATCCCCAGGAGCGGCGGGAGGGCGTTCGCGCGCAGCGCCTCGGCCACCCCCAGCGCCGCCGCCTTCGCATGCCCGTCCTCTTCCTCGTCGCCGCGGGGGCCGTAGCCGTCTTCGAAGTCGATCCGCTGATCGTCCACCGGTCGGGCGTCGAGCCGCGCGTTCAAGAGCGCAGTGACCGCCTCTTTGCAGGGGCCCTCCAGCCAGTCTGCGGTTCCGTACTCCGCGAGGGTGCCCTTGGCCACGCGCCGCACCTTGGCGACCGCGTCGGGCGTGAAGAGGTGTGCGCCGCCATACAGCGTGTGAACGGGTTGCGGATGCGCGCTTTCCATGGCGCCGCAATACTACGGCGTGGCGTCGACGGTGTGGCCTTCTCGTCATGCGTGATGGTGCGCGCCCTCACTCGCGCAGCCGGCGAAAAGGCGACCGTCCGGGCGTGCACGGCCCGGATCGAGATGATAAATAGTACGTCATGCTTGGTCGCATCATCTGGTTCGCTTGGGTGCCCTTCGTCGTCGCGTTTCCGCTCGCCTGCGGCGACGATCCGCATACCAACCCCAGCGCCGATGGCGGCGTGAACGCCGACGGCTCGATTCCGCCCACCCCGGCCCCCTACGGCCTCGACACCCGGCCGGCGAATCCCACATGCAAAGCGCCGGCGCGACCCCAGCTCGACACCGGCGTGAAGCTCGACGCGGCCTTCGGCACCGTGCGCTTCAACCAGCCCATCGACATGCACGTGGCGCCGGGCGACCCCACGCGGTTCTACATCGCCGAGCGACCGGGCGCCATCAAGAGCATCGTGCGCGGCGGCACCGACGTCTCCACGTTCTACACGTTCCCGGCGGGCACCATCAACGCCGCTGGCGAGGGTGGCTTCCTGAGCTTCGCCTTCCACCCGCAGTGGCCCGCCAAGAAGGAGGTGTATGTATCCTACACCATTGGCGGCGGCTCCACCGGAATGCAGAGCATCATCGCCCGGGTGAAGTCGTCGGATGGCGTTACCCTCGACGGGGCCCTCGAGACCCTCATCCAGTTCGAGCAGCCCTTCACCAACCACGACGGCGGCAACATCCAGTTCGGCCCCGACGGCTTCCTGTACATCGGCTTCGGCGACGGTGGCTCCGGCGGAGATCCCCTGAAGTACGGGCAGAACAAGGACGTCCTGTTCGGCAAGATGCTGCGCATCGACATCAACACCGTGCAGGCGCCGCTGGCCTACGGCATTCCCGCCAGCAACCCCTTCGTGGGAGGCGGCGGCCGCCCGGAGATCTACGCGCTCGGTCTGCGCAATCCCTGGCGCTGGAGCTTCGACAAGGCCACTGGCGATCTCTGGTGCGGCGACGTCGGTCAGGACCGCTTCGAGGAAGTCGACATCATCAAGCGCGGCGGCAACTACGGCTGGAGCACTCGCGAGGCGATGCACTGCTATCCCTCGGGCAACACCTGCGACACGGTGGGCCTCATCGACCCGGTGCTCGAGTATCCGCGCGCCGACGGCAAGTCCATCACCGGCGGCTACGTGTACCGCGGCACGCGCCTCCCGGGCCTGGTCGGCAAGTTCATCTTCGGTGACTACGTCTCTGGCAACGTGTGGAGCCTCGACGACGACGGGAAGGGGACGCCCACCAAGACCCTGCTCACCACCATGCCGGCCAACACCCTCGTGTCCTTCGGTCAAGACGCGGAGGGCGAGGTCTACACCGTCAACATCGGCGGCTCCATCAGCATGCTCGCGGCCGCCGCGCCGCCGCCGCCCAGCACCTTTCCGGAGAAGCTGTCGCTCACCGGCTGCTTCGACCCGCAGAACCCGAAGAAGGTGGCCAGCGGCGTCATTCCCTTCGAGCCCATCGCGCAGCTCTGGTCCGACGGCGCCACCAAGGAGCGCTACTTCGCCATTCCCGACGGCACCACCATCGACCTGGCGGAGGACGGCGATTTCCTGTTCCCCAAAGGGACGGTGCTCATCAAGAACTTCGACGTCGGCGGCAAGCGGGTGGAGACGCGCCTCTTCATCCGCCACGACGACGACGTGTGGGCCGGCTACAGCTACGAGTGGAACGACGCGCAGACCGACGCCACGCTCCTGCCCAGCGGCAAGACCAAGGACGTGGGCGGGCAGATCTGGCAGTACCCGAGTCGATCGCAGTGCAACAACTGCCACTCGGAGGCGGCCAACGTCTCTCTCGGCCCAGAGCTCCAGCAGCTCAACAAGGACGGCGTCTACCCGACCACCAACCGCCTCTCCAACCAGCTGAAGACGCTGGATCACATCGGCATGTTCACCAAGGCGCTGGGCAAGGAGCCGGCGGACCTACCGAAGATCCCCGACCCCTTCGGGACCGACGCGGTGGACGGGCGCGCGCGCGCCTACTTGCATGCAAACTGCAGCAATTGCCACCGGCCCAAGGGCGGCGGCCGGGGCGACATGGACCTCCGCTTCTCGACCTCGTTCGCCGACACCAAGTCGTGCAACGCCAAGGCCCAGCTCGACGATCTGGGGCTGGCGGACGCGAAGATCGTGGTGCCCGGCGATCCGGCGAGCTCGGTGCTGCTCATCCGCACGCGTTCCCTCGACGTGAAGCGCATGCCGCAGATTGGCTCGGCGGTGGTGGACGCCAAGGGCACCCAGGTGCTCGAGGACTGGATCAAGTCGCTGACCACCTGCCCCTGATCGTCGACGCCGAGCGGCGGGGCTACACTGCGGCCCGCGCGGCTCCGAGGCTGCGCAGCGGTAGCGAGCCCTTGGGCCCCTCGAGGGTGCGGTCGAGGTCGGCCACCAGGTTCGCCACGTCCGGGCGCGGCCGAAGGGGCAAGACCAGGCCGCGCAGCTGCTCCATCATCTCCACTTCGAGGCGTGCGGCCACCTTCTCGCGTGCTTCGAGCTCGGCGGCGGCGGCGTTGCGCTCCGCTTCGCTCTTCTCTTCCTGGTTCATGAGCGCCGAGCGCAGCTGATTGATCTGGAAGTCGAGGTCGGAGGCGGCGCGAATCTTCTGGGCCACCTGCTCCTTGCGTTCGTCGACCTGGACGCGCATGGCGCGCCAGGCATCGAGCACCTCGGCCGCCCGTCGGTACGCGTCGGAGAGGGCCTTCATGGGGTTCTGGAAGGCGAAGCGACCCTCCAGCCGCATCATGTCCGAGTGCGCCAGCTTGAAGCGCTCCACGAACTGTAGCTCGTCGGCCTCCAGGCGCTCGGCGGCCTCCTCGGCGTCGCGCAGCTCGGCGCGGGCGCGCGACGTATCTTGACCGAGAGCATCGACCGCGAAGCCGATGCGCTGCCGGGCCTCGCGACCGCGTTGCTCGATCTGCGACAGCTCGCGCTCCGCGTCGAGGGTGCTCTCGCGGAGCCGCTCCAGCTCGGCGTTGTGGCTCTGGAGCGCGCGAAAACGTGCGGCCAGGTCGGTGGGGGCCAGCGACGGCTCGCCGAATGCCCGCGTGAGGATCGCCTCGGCCACCCGCAGCCGCTCGCCCCAGGCCTCGCCCGCGCCCTCTCGGAGCGTCGCTGGCGGCGGCGGCAGGTCGGGATCGCCGGTGATCGACGGCGGCGCCGCGAGGGCCCGCTGGTTGGCGATGACCAGCAGATCCGCCTCCACGCTGTGGGCGTCGACCGGGCGGCCCTTCTCGTCCTTGGCCAGGAGGCGCAGCACGAGATCGTTGAGGGCCGGCGGAATCTTCGGGTTCAGCTTGAGCGGCTGCCGGGGCTTCTCCGTCAGGTGCTTGATGAAGAAGGTGGCGACGTCGGGCGCGTCGAAGGGAAGCTGACCGGTGAGCATCTCGAAGAAGAGGACGCCGATGGCGTACAGATCGTCGGCGCGGGTGGTGTCGTTGCCCTTGATGCGGCCGGGCGACATGTACTGCGGCGTCCCGAACAGCTCGCCCTGGCCGGTGAGTCGGCCGTCGTGGAGCGATCGGGCGATGCCGAAGTCCAGGAGCTTCACCAGATCGCTGCCGTCCTCGCGCTTGCAGATGAAGATGTTCTCGGGCTTGAGATCCCGATGGATGACGTCGAAGTCGTGGGCGCGTGCGAGGGCGCGCGCGCACTGGATCATGATGCCGATGGCCCGGTCCACGTCCATCGGGCCCTGGCTCACCAGCGTCGAGAGCGACACTCCGAGCAGCAGCTCCATGATGATGTAGGCGGTGCCGTCCTCGGTGTCGCCCTGCTCGAAGATCTCGATGATGTTCGGATGCGCCAGCCGCGCGGCGTGCTTGGCCTCTCGTCGAAACCGCTCGAGCACCTTGGCGTCGGTGGCGAGCATCGGGTTCATCACCTTGATGGCCACGTTGCGGTCCGCCAGCTTCTGGCGGGCCTTGTACACGGTGGCCATGCCGCCTTCACCGAGGATGGACTCGATGACGTAGCGGCCGGCGATGGTGGACCCGATGCGCGGATCGATGAAAGGCACGAGCTCGATGTCGTGGATGACACACAGCGCGGTGTCATCCGGGAACCGCATCGAACACCGCGGGCATACTCTCATCCCGAGTGGATTCCATCATGGCAGAGCCTTCCGGGGAAGCGGAAGCGACCGCACGGCTGCGCTTCTGGCCCCACGTGCCAGCGGTCAAGTACGCGGAAACTGTGCGCTTATGTACGCCGCAGCGGGCTCGGCGCTCGCCGTTTTCTGCCCATTTTTTGCGGGATGAAGGATACTCGGAGCGGCGTTTCTCCCTCCGATGTCGCTCTCGCTACCCGCTTCTCTCGGTCTCGTGCTCCTCGCGTC
>JABFRG010000064.1 GCA_013141295.1 Polyangiaceae bacterium | reverse complement strand
GACGAGCGGATCGGGGCCGATCGGCTCTGCGCCCTCCGACTGATCCTCCATCGAATTGGTCACCGCGACGTTCATGCGCTCCAAGCTCCTCGGAAAGTGCCCACCCTTTGCCTATGAAATGGGTACTGGGATGGGTTTCTGCTGTCAAGCGCCCGGCGGCCGCGGCGCCTTGGGTCAGCGCTGGTGACGTGGCGTCCAGTCGAAAGCATCACGACCGGAGAACCAACGGGGGGCGATGTGCCGGCGGGGACGACCCGTGCGTTGGGCGGGCTCGTAGACGTCGATCACAGCGTTGAGCACACCGAATGCGCCATTGTCGCCAAGGTACGAGGTTGCGCGTGCGGTGTCGACTTCGATGACGGGATTTTCACCAATGACGGTAGCCCCGCGGGGCGTGACCAGCAGCGCCGTTCCTTCGCTGATGCCGAAGACGAGGGGCGGCTGACCCGATGATGCGAACGGGATGCCGAAGAGGCGTCCGTAGCGGTAGTCGTACTGGAGCCGCGGCTCGAAGGCAACGTTGCGGCGGGAAACGTTGACCAGGCCGAGGCCCGGCCGAACCTGCGCCTGCGACGCCTTCCACGCATCGATCCAGTCGGCTGCGTCGGCGACCGCATCGTATGCGTCGCCCGCGATGGCGGCGAGGGAGCGATCGAGGAGCACGATCGACGCGCGGTTGTGTGCGTTGCGAACCAGCTGCACGAAGTTCGCGTCGGCGATGAGCGAAGGAATTGCACCCTGGTTGCCGCCGAGGATGACGACGCCGCCGGCGTTCTGCAGTTGTGCCGGCGTGATGGCCACCGGGTAGACGTGGCCCTGCACCGGTCGCGTCCATCCGGAGGCAGCGAGCGACTCGGTGTACGCGTCGATGTCGTCTTGCGCCGCGCTCGGATCGTCGTAGCCGGCGGCGATCACCAGCATGGGACCGGTGGCCTTGGCGTGGGCCACGAGCTCACGGAGGACCTTGGAGTCGCCGGGCCAGTTGGGGCCCACCGAGAGATCGCCACCGATGAGGATCGGGCGGCTCGCGGTGATGGTGTCGGCGCCCGGCCGTTGCGCCCACTGGAACGGGATCGGGCGCGGAATGCCGTCGAGCGAGGGGACGCGCTGGTTCAGATCGTAGCCCACGGAGCCGGCTCCGGCGCGCGGCGCGAGCACCTGCACCACCACGTCGCGTGCGGACAGGGCGGCGGTGGGCGTGGTCTCGGGGCTGGGGTTCGAAACCGGCCGGCCGTCGGTACCTACCCACGCGTAGCTGCTGCGCAGGGTCTTCATGTCGGCGATGGTGACCGAGCTGAGGCCGAAGACCTCGCTGATGTTGCGATCACCGCGGACCACCGGGCTGGTGTCGGTGTCGGCGCCGATGGCGAGGAGGCCGCCGTTGCCCAGCTGATCGGCGGTGCGCGCCGCTTCGTTGAGGAGGCGCCCGAAGCGGCCGCGCTCGTACAAGTGCTGATCGAAGAGTGCCCGGGTCGAGCCGAAGGCGAAGCCGCGCTTGAGCGGATCGGATTCGCCGTCCCAGATGTCGAGCGCGCCGAGCTGGAGGCCTACCGTGGAGTCGCCGTAGTCGGTGTAGCCGTTGGTCATGGTACGCGACAGCACCGAGTTACCGGCGCTGGTGCCGCCGACGACGCCGCCGCGCGCATACGTGGTGCCGATGGCCGCTTCGGCGGGCGTTCCCGCGAGCACCGCCATGCCGGCTCCCTGATCGCCGCCGAGGACGAACACGCCGTCCAGCGCGGGGCTCCCGAGCGCAGCCACGACCGCGGGCTTGCTGGCGTCCGGGCGCTCCCAGACCTCGATCAGCGAAACGTGACAGCCGGCGGGAAACGTCGCCGGCGTGGCGACGGCGGTGCAGGCGGCGTCGAGCTCTGCCACGTGCTCGAGAGCGAGATCGTAGTCGCCGTTGTCGATGGCTTCGTCACGGGTCTCGGCGTAGGTCGAAGGCACCACGGCGATGTCGATGGAGGTGCCGGTGGCGTTCGAAGCGACGATGCGGACGTAGTCGGCGACGGTGTCGTAGCCCCCGCCGATGGGAACGAGGATCGGGGTTCGAGCCGGGCCGCAGGAAGGCGTCGGGGCGTGCGCGTGGGCCACGAGCGGCGCCGCGAGCGACAGAAACCCCACGACGAAAAGGCCTTGGCGGGTACGAGCGATCCTTGTTGGCATGCACGAGCTCCTTGCGGGGGTGGCGACGCGTTTACAACGTCGGCGAGGCGACATGTTGAAGCGGCGAAGCAACATGTTGAAGCGGCCCCCCCACCCTACGCAAGCGATAGTTCGCTAAAGGATACGCGCACATCGGCCTACTGAAAGGAGGCCTTCTGGAAAGGTCGCTCGCACGCCCACACGGGCACCGGGTGCGCTCTCGAGAGCGCACGCCGCGTTTCGGTTCAGACGGGCTTGGCTCGCTCGGTATGGGAGGGGAGCACGACGCGGAAGCAGGTGCCGGTGGCGGCGGCGGACTCGACCTCGATGACCCCGTGGTGTGCGACGACGATCATGCGCGCGATGTACAGGCCCAGGCCCACGCTCCGGGTGCGCTTCTTGGACGACGCAGTGCGTCCGCGGGCGAAGGGCTCGAAGAGGGTCGCGCGCTCACTCTCGGGAATCGGCTCGCCGTCGTTGTGCACTTCGATGACCGCGCGCGCGTCGGCGATGGACGTGCGCACGCGGATGGTCGCTTCGGGCGGCGCATGCTGCAGGGCGTTGCCCACCAGGTTGGCCACCACCTGCGCCAGGCGATCGCCGTCCCAGTGTCCGTCTTCGCTTCCTTCGTGGAGGATCGACAGGCGCTTGGTGCCGTCTTCGCCCAGCTGGAGCTCCGCGACCACGTCGCGTACCAGCGACGGCAAGTTGGTCGGCGCCGGGTGGATGGGAATGCCGAAGGTGCGCGCCTGCGCGAAGTCCAGGAGCTCGGCGATGAGACGGTTGCCGCGACGTGCGGCAGCGAGCATGGGCCCCACCATCTTGTTCGCGGGCTCCGGGAGCTCGACCTTCTGGAGCAGCTGCGCCGCCATCTCGATGGTGGAGAGCGGATTGCGCAGATCGTGACTGACGATGCCGATGAGCTGGCTCTCGTACTCGACGCGTGCGCGCAGGGTGTCCTGGATCCGCTTTGCTTCGTCGATATCGGTGTTGGTGCCGAACCAGTGGCGAATGGCGCCGGTCGCGTCGCGGCGGGCGCTGGCGCGGGCCAGGTACCAGCGGTACACGCCGTCGGCGCCGCGAAGGCGGAACTCGATGTGGTAGGGCTCGCCGGACTGGAGCGACAACGTCCAGGCAGCCACGCAATCGGGAAGGTCGTCCGGGTGAATGAACTCCTGCCAGCCGGCGCCGAGGATGGCCTCGCGGGTGGAGCCGAAGTAGTCGACGACGCGTCCGTTGACGAAGTCGAGCCTCCCGTCCGGCTGGGCGGTCCAGACCTGCTGGGGAATCGACTCCGCGAGGAATCGATGCTCCTCCAGCATGTCGGCGCGCTCCCGGCCCGCGCGCTTCTCGGCCCGGAGATCGCGGCTCACGGTGGCGATGCCGTTGGGCTTCCCGTTGTCGTCCACGAGAGCGAATAGGTTGTAGGCCACCGGGATGAGCTCGCCGGTGCCGAAGTGGCGGAACCGGAACTCGCCGCTCCAGCGTCCGTCGCGGAGCACCTTGGGCAGGATTTCGCTCTGGACGACCTGGCGGTCTTCGGGATCGAAGAAGTCGCCGATGGTCGTCTGGGTCGCGTCGCCGGGCACGCCGAGCAGCTCGCGGCCGGCGGGATTCAGGTAGCCGACCTTTCCGTTGAGATCGGCGAAGCCCACGAGGTCCGACGACTGGCCGACCATGGCAACCAGACGCTCGCGCTCGGATTCCGCGCGGGTTCGGTCGGTGATGTCGACGCCCTGCACGAAGATGCCGACCACCGTTCCTGCCGCGTCGGTGACCGGCTGGTACACGAAGTCGACGACGCGCTCCTCGAGCTCCTGCTTCGGTCCTCGTCGGAGCGCTACCCGCGCGCCGTGCCCCACGTAGGGCGTGCCGGTCGCGCGCACGTTGTCGAGCAGCTCCGCGAAGCCCTGATCGGCGATCTCCGGGAGTGCCTGCCGCAGCGGTAGGCCGATGAGCGCGCGCTTTCCGACGGTATCGAGATAGGCCGCGTTGGCGAGCTCGAACACGTGCTCGGGCCCGCGCAGATAGGCGATGAGCGCTGGCGCTTGCTCGAAGACCTGACGCAGATCGTGGAGCTGCGCGGTGACGTCGGTCAACCGCTCCTGCGCTTGGCCGCCGCGCGCCAGGGCGGCGGCCACCGAAGCAATGGGCACGTCCGCGACGTGGGTGACGTCGCTCGTGAGCTGCATCACGTGGGTGACCCGGCCGTGCTCGTCGCAGATCGGCGCGTGGTGCGCGCTCCAGTAGCGCGACTCGAGTGGACCGCCGGGCTTCATGGCCACGCGATAGTGGATGAGCGCGAGGTCGTCCGGCTCGCCGGTGGACAGGACCTTCTCGAAGGAAGCCCGCACCCGGAGCATGCTGGCGTTGTTGGGGTCGTCGGGATCGCTGGGGAAGCGGTCGAAGAGGTGCTGCCCGAGGAGGTCGTCGATGCGGCTGGCGGTGATGCGCAGATACGCCCGGTTCGCCGCCACGAACCGCAGATCCCGATCGACGATCATGGCCGCGTTCGGCGAGCCGTCGAAGATGGCGGCGAAGTTGACGGGAGCAGGAGTCAGGCGAAGACCCCCCGGCGGCGAATCATGGGCGGCAAGCTACCATGCAGCCGCCGACCCGCCGGCAGGAATTGGCCGGTAACGACACACCCGAAGGCGCGTCAACGGCCGGGCCGAGGTGGGGCTTGGGTGATCCGCGGCGAGCCCCGGAGTCGGGGTGAGTGATTTGTTCGCAAGCCCGCGAGAAAAGCCGCGGGATGTCCAGGCGTTGCGGGACGCTGTGCGGACGCATTTCGGGGCCCGTGCGGCGCCGAGGTGGACTTGCGCTAGATCCAAGAGAGCGCCATGGCAACACCCAAGGAAGAGTGCGAAGAGCTCATGTCCGCCGTGATGCCGCATGCCGAAGAGCTGCTGGCGAAGCACGGCGAGTTTTTCCCTTTCGGCGCGACGCTCTCGCCCTCCAACGAGGTGATCCTCGCGGCCGCCCACACGGGGCAGGAACAGCCACCGTCGCTCGACGTGATCCGCCTCCTGGAGGAAGGGTTTCGTCAGGGCGCTGCGCAGGCCCGATACAAGGCGACGGCGCTCGTGTACGACGTGCGCGTGGTGCCTCCGAAGAAGGCCGAGAAGCAGGACGCCATCGCCGTACGGCTCGACCACCGCGATCGGTACGCGGTGGTGGTCTACTTCCCCTACGTGCTCACGCCGTCCGGTGAGCCCGCGCTCGACGCGCCGTTTGCGACTGCTGTGGACGCGCCCATTTTCGCCTCAACGTAGCGCGGTTCTCCGGCGCTTCGCCCGCGGAGCGGGAGAGGTCGGCGTCCGTTTGCGTGCAGGTTGCACGTACTGGCGCGGCGATTATCGATGTCGCAGATGGTTCGGGTTCGGGTTCGGGGCTTGGGCCAGAAGGGCAGAAGGGCAGAAGGGTCGGGTTTTCCGGCTCCCCGCCCGCGGAGCGGGAGGGGTTTGGGGGAGGGGACGGACGTCCTTTTG
>JABFRG010000806.1 GCA_013141295.1 Polyangiaceae bacterium | reverse complement strand
CTCGTGGGCCTCGACCGGGGGCACCTTGCCGTAGAGCTGCACCAGCCGCGCCCGGTGGCGAAGCTCGTTCCAGGCCATGCGCAGGGTCGACTCGAGCACGTGCTCCACGTCCACCGGCCCGCGCTTGTCGTCCTCGGAGCGCGAGAAGATCTTCAGATCGCGGACGATCATGCGCACGCGCTCGGCGCCGTCGCGGGCGTCGTGGAGCTCGTCGAGGAGGTCCTGGGGTAGCGCGGTCGTGCGCGCCAGGGCCTCCACGTCTTGCACCGCCAGCGCCAGGTTGGCGGTCACGCTGGCCAACGGATTGTTGATCTCGTGCGCCACGCCCGCGGCCAGGGTGCCCACCGATGCCATGCGGTCGGAGACGATGAGCTGGGCCTCGGTTTGCTTGCGCTCGGTGATGTCGCGGGCCACCACCACCGCACCCGTGATGCGCCCGTCGCGAACCACCGGGGCGATGCGGTTCCAGTAGGCGGTGCTGGTGCCGCTGGCCTCGCTGGCGCTGGACTCGAACGACGTGGGCTGGCCACTGCTCACCACCGAGTCGAATGCTCGCTGCATGAGCGCGTGCTGGTGGGCGGGCGCGAACGACAGCCACGAAGCGCCGCGAACCGCCTCCGGCGTGAGCGGTCCCGGCACCTGATTGATGTGCTCGATGGTGCCGTCGAGGGCCACGTGGATCACCACGTCGGGGACGCTGTCGAAGATGGCGTCGCGCACCGCGGCGCGCTCCGAAGCGATGCGCTCGGCGTGATCGCGGGCCGCCGAGGCCTCCTTCAGGCGATCGATGTCGGTGAAGGTCCCGAACCATTTGACCACCCCGCCGGCGTCGTCGCGTAGCGCCACCCCGCGCATGAGCCACCAGTGGTACGTGCCGTCGCGCTTCTGCAGGCGCACATCCAGGGCGAAGTTGCCCTCTCCGCCGTGCGTCGATTCCTGGGCCGCCCGCGCGCGTGGGCGATCGTCCTCGTGGAGCGGCGCCAGCCACCCGTCGCCCTCGCCGGCCTCTGCGGCGATGCCCGTGTAGTCGACCCAGCGCTGGTTGACGAAGAGGTTCTTGCCGTCGCCGGTGGTCATCCACACCAGCTGCGGCATCGCCTCGGTGAGCAGGCGAAACTGCGCTTCGCTCTCCCGCAGCGCCTTTTGCGCCAGCTCGCGGTCGGCGATGTCACGCTGCAGCGCGCGGTTCGCTTCCTCCAGCTGGAGGGTCTTCTCCTCGAGCTTGCGGATCAGGGTCTCGGTGTAGCCTTCCAGGTTGCCCTGGGGGCTGCCGCTCACTTGCCGCGGCCCCGCCGCCTGCGCCCCGGACCTCGCGCGGACCGCCTCGATGCGCGAGAGGAACGCGTCCGGTTCGGTGGGCTTCAGCACGAAGGCATCGGCGCCGAGATCGAGCGCCAACCGCTCGTCCGACGGTTCCGTGTAGGTTGCAGTATATACCACGAAGGGGATGGTGCGCAGACGCGCGTCGGCCTTCCAGTGACGGAGCAGCGTGTAGCCGTCCATCACCGGCATCAGCAGGTCGGACACCACCAGGTCCGGGCAGTTCTGACGAGCCTTCACCAGCGCCTCGGCGCCGTGCCGCGCGGTGTCGACCTCGTAGCCGTGGGCCTTGAGCAGCGCCTCGAGGTAGTACGCGTTCTCTTCCTTGTCGTCGACGATGAGCGCACGCTTCATGGCGAGCTCCCTTCCGGAGCGGACCGCGCGTGAAAGCGCTCCACGTCGGCCACGAAGGTCTCCGGATCGATGGGCTTCTCCAGGTATCCGGTGCACCCGGCCTCCAGGGCCTTCTCGCGATCGCCGGGCATGGCATACGAGGTGACCGCCACGATGGGCGTGGTGCGCAGCGGCGTCTGCTGGCGAAGGGCCCGTGCCACCTCGTAACCGTCCATGGTCGGTAGCTGGATGTCGAGCAGGATCAGCGACGGGGCGCAGGTGCGGGCCATTTCGATGCCGCGGCGACCGTCTTCCACCGACACCACCTGGTACCCGCTTCGCTCCAGCAGGAACGTCACCAGATAGCGGTTCTGTTCGTTGTCCTCGATGAGCAAGATGGTTCGACTCATGGTGCGTCGCTCCTTCGGACGAGCGGTAGCGTGACGGTGAACGTGCTTCCGCGCCCCGGGGCGCTCGTCACGCGAATGTCTCCTCCGAGCAAGACCGTGAGTCGACGACAGATCGCGAGCCCGAGGCCCGTCCCTTCGTGTTTCCGGGCCAGACCCGAGTCGAGCTGCTTGAACGGCTGGAAGAGTGTCGCGACATCGGCCTCGTCCATACCGATGCCGGTGTCGACCACCTGGATGCGGACCCCCGGAGCCGGCGGCGATTCCGCACTGGCTACGAGGTCTTCGACGTACTCCAGCGTGAGCGTTACCGCGCCCGTGTCCGTGAACTTCAGGGCGTTGTTCAGGAGATTCAAGAGGATCTGATCGACGCGCCTGCGGTCGCTCACCATGGGCGGCACGGTGGTCGGCAGACGCGTATCGAGCCGGAGCCCCTTGCGCAGTGCCAGCGGCGTCACCAGTCCGGCGGTACGTTCCACGGCGGCACACAGGTCGAAAGGCTCCGGGTGAATCTCCAGACGCTCCGCCTCGATCTTGGAGATGTCGAGGACGTCGTTGATGAGCTCCAGCAGGTGGCGAGCGCTCCCGCGCACCATGCCGAGCTGCTTGGTCTGCTCCTCGGTGAGCGGGCCGGCCAGCCCCTGCAGCATGATGCCGGTGAAGCCGATGATGGAGTTCATGGGCGTGCGCAGCTCGTGCGACATGGTGGCGAGGAACGAAGACTTGAGCTTGTCGGCCGACTCGGCGCGCGCCCGCGCGGCGTCGAGATCGCGGGTGCGCTCCACGACCTTCCGCTCCAGGCTCTCGGCCAGCTCGCGTACCGCGGCCTCGGCGCGCTTCTGCTCGGTGATGTCCATCCCCACGCCCACCAAGCACGGGCGTCCCTCGTGCTCCACGCGCTGGCCGGTGAAGAAGTACGGACGCTGGGTGCCGTCCTTCGCGAGGAACGTGCCCTCCATGGTCGACTTCCCGGTCGCGAAGACCTCGGCCACCCGGCGCTCCAGGAGCTCCACCTCGTTCGGCGGGAAGAAATCGCGCGGGTGCATGCGTCGAATCTCTTCCGCCGAGTAGCCGGTCACCTCGGCGAAGGTCTGGTTCCAGCGGAGAAAGCGACCCTGGTCGTCGTACATGTACAAAGCGCCCGGCGTGCTCTCGATGAGCGTCTCGGAGAAGCTTCGCTCGGCCGCAGCCGCCTCCTCCGCGCGCAGCCGCTCCTCCTTGTCGGCGAGCGTGCTCATGGCGAAGGAGACGTCCATGGCAGCTTCCACCAGCAGCGCCACCTCTTGCTCTCGAAAGAACCCCACCTCGTCCGCGCATACGCCCAGGGTACCCACCACCTGGTCGCGGAGCCGCAGGGGAAACGCAGCCGAGGCGCGGATGGTGCTGCGCGCCACCCCTTCGCGCCAGGCGTCGGCGTTGGGGTCGGCCAGGAGATCGTTGCAGATATACGGGGTGCCCTCGCGAAATGCCTGGGCCGATGGACCGCGGCTCGAAGGTGAGCCGTCGTCCTCCACCCGTACCGTTGGTATCTGGCGCTGGGCGTCGCCGTGGCGCACGATGGGCACCAGCTCCTGCGTCTCCGGATCGAGCCAAGCGATCCAGGCCAGCCGAAGACGCCCGAATTCCACCAGCACTTCGCAGATCTTCTGGAAGAGCTCGGTGCGCGTGGGCATCCACACGATCGCCTGGTTGACCTGGCTCAGCGCGGCGTAGAGCCGCTGGAGCCGTTCGATCTCCCGGAGCGCGGCCAGCCGCTTGCTGATGTCGCGGAGCACGAGGGTGGTAACGGCGTCGGGCTTCGCCGCCGAGACCGAGACCTCCAGGGGAAACTCCTCTCCGCCCTCGCGGATGCCGCGCACCGTCGAAACGGCCCCGCGCGCGAGGCCGGTCCACGCGTCCTCGGTGTCGGGCTCGGAGGTCTGCGCGCCGTTGCCCTCGCTGCGGAGCGCGCGCGGGAGCAGCAGCTCCACACCTCGGCCTTCGACGGTCGCGCGTGGACGCCGGAACATCTTCTCCGCGGCCGCGTTGAACACGACGACGCGTCCCGCCTGGTCCACCGTCACGATGGCGTCCATGGCCGACGCCACGAGGTCCGATAGCTCGCCGGCGGTCTCGCGCGCCGTCCGCGTTCGTGCGCGGAGGCGGTCGCCGAGAAAGAGCAGCGCTCCGGACACCACGAGAAACAGCGTCATCGAGATCACGGATTCCCGCGACACCACGAACGCATAGCTGGGCGGCACGAACACGTACCCCACCACCAGGCTCGAGAGCGAGAGCGTCAAGATGCCCGCGCGCGTGTTCCCGTAGGTGGTGGCCACCAGCACCGCGACGTAGTGCGACGAGAAGGTGTGGGGCGCGAGCAGGTAGCTCAGACCGCTCGCCACGCCCACCGCACCCACGGCGATGGCGATGGGCCGGGGCCCCAGACGTTCGCTGCTCGGTGTGGTCATCCGGGGAACGCAGACCCGCGCGCGAGACCACGGGCCACCAAGGGGAACTCCTGCATACCTTGTGCTGGGAGGCTCGCCAGAACCGACGCGCGTGTCAAGGCATGGCCTATGCCGACTGTTCCACATTTCTCGCAACCTCCCCGAAGCTCGGCCGATAGGTCGAAATCGAGGGCGGCTCCGGGCCTCCTCGGGCACACGCAGACCCTGGAAAAGGTTCGAGGATCCCATGAAACGTCAGGCCCGCGATCGAGACCGCACGCAGACCACGGACTCCACGCGCATCACGGTGGACGCCTGCGAGCCGCACCTGGGCCCCATCCGGGACGACCTGGCCACGGACTCCGGTCCGGCACCGGAGACCGTCCGCAACGCCATGCCGGCCGGCGACACCACCGTCGTGGACGCGCCCCCCATCACGCTCCGCATGCTTCCGCTCGAGGCTCCGCGGACGGTTCGCCTCCAGCTGGTGCCGTTCGTCCCGCACGGGGCGCAGAGTGCTTCGCCGGTGGAAGCACCGGTTGCCGCCGAGGTGCAGCCTCCGAAGCCGGCGCCGGTGTCGATGCTCACCATGGCCTCGGCGGCCGACATGCCGTCGCCCGCCAAGCGCAAGTCGGGGCCTCCGCCGCTGCCGGTGGAGCCGGCCGTCGTCGTGCGTCCCTCCATCACCGACGAGACGCTCGAGCGTCATGCGCGAACCGGTCCGCGCCTCGCGCCCCTGCCGCTGGTGGTTGCTCCGGCGGCTTCCGCAGGACCCCGCTCGGTACGTCCCGCACGCGAGCGCGCTCCCCGGCGCGCCCAGCTCCTTCACGGCCTGGTGGCGGCCACCGTCGCCGCTGCGCTCCTGGTGATGGGCGTCTCCATCGTCCTGCTCGCGCCCGCGGGCAAACGCGAGACTGCGGCGCCGAGCGCCGCGCTGGCCGGCGATACCGTGCAGGATGCACCCAGTTCCCCCGCGCCGGTAGCTGCCGCGACCGCGACCGCGACCGCGCACACGGTGGCGCTCTCGACGCCGACGCTCGTGGTGAGCAACAAAGCCCCGAAGAGCGTTCCGGTCCCGCCCGTTGTGTCTGCCAAGGGCGCCGACACCGCGCCCCGGGCAGCGACCCGACAGCCTGCGCCCACCCCGCTCGCACCCAGCG
>JABFRG010000689.1 GCA_013141295.1 Polyangiaceae bacterium | reverse complement strand
CATCAACTGCGCCGCCATTCCCGAGGCCCTCTTCGAGAGCGAGCTGTTCGGTTACGAGAAGGGCGCCTTCACGGGCGCCACCGCCCGTGCCCTCGGCAAGGTCGAGGCCTCCGATGGCGGCACGCTGTTCCTCGACGAGATCGGCGAGATGCCGGTGGCCATGCAGGCCAAGCTCCTGCGCTTCCTCGAGAACCGCAGGTTCATGCGGGTGGGTGGCTCTACCAAGATTGCCGTCGACACGCGGCTGGTCACCGCCACCCTCCGCCCCCTCGAAGACGAAGTGCGCGCGGGCCGCTTCCGCGCCGATCTCTTCTATCGCATCGAAGGGATTGCGCTCCAAGTGCCGCCGCTGCGCGAGCGCGCCGCCGACATCCTGCCGCTGCTCTTGCAGTTCGTCGACGAGATGGCGGTGCGCCATGGCGTCAAGCCGGTGCGCATGACCCGGGCAACGCTTGCCCAGCTTCGCGCCTACGGGTGGCCCGGCAACGTGCGCGAGCTCCGCAACGTGGTCCAGCTCCTGAGCCTCATGCGCGAGGGAAAGAAGGCCCGGGTCGTCGACCTTCCGGAGCGCATGCGAATCGTGCGCTACATCGGCCGCGGCAACGCGCCGCCGGCGCCGCCGGTCCTCGAGGTGAGCCTCGACCGACCGCTCGACGAGAGCATCGAGCGCATTCTCGCGGCCGCACTCCGGTTGGAAGACGGAAATCGGGCCCGCGCGGCCCGGCGACTCTCGGTGAGCCTGCGCACGATGCAGCGCTTCGTGGCACGGGCGGTAGCGCCCGCGTGAACACGCAGGTTTGACGCGCTCCGCGATCGATGGCATGGTGAACGGCGATGAAGGGCATTCTTTCCATTTGGAATCCGACGTTCGTTCCGAACGCGTGCGCCTTCGTCCCGGTGATGTGTGCGCGCGTAAGCGCCGTCGTCACGCACGTCACGCAGGGCACGCCGCCCTAAACCTCCCGCCGATGCCTCTTGGAGCCCATGCGCGTCGGGAACAACCGACGGGCTCCATGGAGTGGGTATCGTGCATACGAAGCGAAGAGAACGATTGAAACGGTGGGTCGCCCAGACCCACCGCGCCGGAACATGGTTTCAGGCGCAGCGAAGGTGGATCCTCGGGCGACCCGAAGAAAAGCGTGTTTCTTGGGACGTTTTTACCCTGAGCTGGCCCATCGCGCTGGCGCTCCTGGGCGACACCGCCATGGGGCTGGTGGACACCAAGCTCGTTTCCGGCCTGGGAAAGGACGCCATCGGCGGCGTGGGCGTGGCGGTCATGCTCATGTATCTCGCCTACTCGCTGGTGAGCGGGACTCTGCGCGGGGTGAAGGTGAATACCGCCTTCGCCGTGGGCGAACAACGCCCGGAGCAAGGCGCGAGCTACGCCTGGGCGGGGGTATTGGCCTCGGTCGTCGCGGGCACGGTGATATGGGCCGTGGGTCGCGACATCACGTGGATCTTGCACGGGCTGGGAGTGCGCCCCGAGCTCCTCGGCACCAGTCGCGACTTCTTCGCGGCCGTCACCTGGGGCGCGCCGGGCGCGTGCGTGCAGCAAGCGCTGGTGCAGTATCGCCAGGGGCTCGGCGACGCGCGCTCACCCACCGCGGTGCAGGTCACCGGCAACGTGCTCAACGCGATTCTCGCGTACGCGCTGGTCTATGGCCACTTCGGCTTCCAGGCCCGGGGCGTGGCGGGTGCAGGGTATGCCACCGCGGCAGTGGTGACCCTCAATGCGCTGGTGCTCTCGGCGATGTTCCTGCGACGCTGTCCGGCGCCGGCGGCGCTCTTTCGCGCGCTTCGCGCGGTGGTGAGCGTGGGGCTTCCCACCGGCGTGCAGTTCGCGGTGGAGCTGCTGGCGATGGTGGCATTCACGGTCATCCTCGGGGGCATCGCCTCGGAAGAGATCGCCGGCCACCAGGTGGCGCTCATGATCATGCGCACGTCCTTCTTGCCGGGCGTGGCCATCGGTGAGGCGTGCTCGGTGCTCGTGGGGCAATCGCTGGGGGCAGGCGACGTCACCCGGGCGCGGCTCGCCACGCGCGCTTCGCTCCGCATCGCGGTGGTGTTCATGTCGCTCTGCGGGCTGGTGTTCGCGGTCTTCGGCCGCACGCTGGCGGCGCAGTTCTCCCACGACGAGGACGTCCAACGCGTGGTGGTGCAACTGCTGCTCCTGGCGGCGCTCTTCCAGGTGCCCGACGCCGTGAACGTCGTGCTCCGCGGCGCCCTTCGGGGTGGCAAGGACGCGCGGGTGCCGGCGCGCATCAGCGTTCTCTGCATCTGGCTCTTCGTGCCCTCGTCGGCGCTGGTGCTCGGCAAGCTCCTCGGCTGGGGTGCGCTCGGTGGCTGGTGTGGATTCGTCCTCGAGACCTTCGTGGCATCGACGCTGCTCTCCCGTCGCTGGCTCTCCGGCGCCTGGAAGCTCTCGGTGAACCGAACCCCGCGCGAAGAAGTCCGCACGGTCCCGGTAACCCGAGCCGCGTAGCATCGCGCGTAGGAGGCCGCAGCGCGGGCCCGCGAATCTTAATTCAACCGAACGGTTGACAACCGTTCGGTTGAATATATAGATCCTGCATGCGAATCGACCCTCTGAGCGCCACGCTCCACGCGCTGGCCGATCCCACACGTCGCGCGCTCCTGGCTCGGCTGGCCCTCGGCGACGCCTCGGTCACGGAGCTGGGCGCCCCGCTCGACATGTCGTTGGCCGCCGTCTCCAAGCACCTGAAGGTCCTCGAAGGTGCCGGCCTCGTCTCCCGCGGGCGACACATGCAATGGCGCCCCTGTCATCTGGAGGCGGCGCCGCTCCGCGACGCCAGCGAGTGGCTCGAGCAGTACCGCCGCTTCTGGGACCGCAGCATCGACGCCCTCGCGGACCATCTCGCGACCATCCAAGCAACCAAGAAGACCAAGGTGAAGAAGTGAGCAAGCAAAAGGCACGTTCGAACGTGGGACCGATGCGCGTGGAGACTCCGGCGGATCAGGCCGTCCTGATCATGGAGCGCGAGCTCGATGCGCCGCGCGAGCTGGTGTGGAGCGCGCTCACCGATCCCACGCAGGTCGCGAAGTGGTACGGCGGCCACGGCTTCGAGAATCCGGTGTGCGAGATGGACGTGCGACCCGGCGGCCGCTGGCGCCACGTCATGCGCACCCCCGACGGGCAGGAATTCGCCATGGAGCTCGAGTTCCTCGAGGTGGTGCCGCCGGAGCGCCTGGTATGGCAGAACGTCGGGCACGACGCCCCGGGCGCGGTGGGGCCCCACAACAACCACATGACCGTCACCCTCGAGGCGCTCGACGGCGGCGCGCGCACCCGCTGGCATCTGGTCACGCGCTTCAAGTCCCTGGCCGATCGTCAGGCCGCAGGCGCCATCGGCTTCGCTGCGGTGCTCGAGGAGGGAACCGAAAAGTTCGCCGACGTGCTCCGCGAGCTCGCCCGGTGAAGCGGTGGCACAAGCGCGTGGCGATGGGCTTGCCAGCCGCGCTTCTCGTCGTGCTCGCGGGTGGGCTCTGGTCCGCCAGTAGCTCCCTCCTGTTTCCTTCGTTCCACGGGGCCACGCGCGATCTCGCGGTGTGCCCGGCGGAGGCCGAGAAAGCATGGGGTCCGAGCTGCGGCAACCTGCGCGCCACCCACGCGCTCGCCTTCACCGAGGTCCAGGTGCCGTCCTTGAACGGCTACGACATGCCCGGCTGGCTCATGGGCGCTGCTGCCAACGGGGGGCCCGCGGCGACCGGCGCCATCGTGCTCGTTCACGGCGGTGGCTCCGATCGTCGAGAGATGACCCGCCATACGCGTTTCTTCCTCGGTCGCGGCCTCGACGTGCTCACGTTGGATCTCGGGTGTAGCGGCGAGGCGCCGTGTCCCGTCCCCGGCCAAAGCTACGGTGCGCGGGAGTCACGCGACGTGGTCTCCGCGTACCTGTACCTCTCGGCGCGCTATCCGCACGTGCTCGCCATGGGCAGCTCGGTGGGCGCCGCGGCGCTCCTCATCGCGCTGCCGGAGATGCCGCGCCTCGAGGGCGCCATCGCCGAGAATCCCATGGCCAGCTTCGAGCGCCTGGTTCGTGAGTTCCCCGGCGCGCAGTCCGCTCCCCGCTGGTTCATGGGCGGGATGCTCGGGCTCGCCAAGCTTCGCGGGCACTTCGACGGGCTTGCCAGCGCCGACCACTCCCTGCGCCTCGGCGCGACCACGCCGCTCTATTTCGTTCACGGTCGTCGGGACCAGGTGGTCAGCTTTCACCAGACCGAAGATCTGATGGCGCTCTATACGGGCCCCAAGACCGCGTGGTACCCGGACGTAGGAGATCACGGCGCGCTCCGCGAGGCCGATCCCGCGGAGTACGAGCGCCGCCTCGCCGTGTTCCTCGCCAGCGTGCGGCACTGAGCGCTGACATTCCAAAGCGACACCGGTCGATGCGCGTGCGAAGCTTGCTGCGCGTGCATCCCCAGGGCCATCTCTCGCCGGTGCTCTCCCTCGTTGCGGCGTCGGTCATGCTGGCGCTGCCGCTCTACTTCTTCCTGCGCGCGACCCTCCGCAGCCTCCGCAACGCGCGGCTGGCTCGCGTGCCGGATGCCGCGCGGGTGGACGGTGCGAGCGGGGAAGGGGTTTACAAGGGCAAGGTCGCTCGCGCCGAGGATGCAGATGTGGCCATGCGCGTCGAGATCGACCAGGCCGGCACCGAGTCGGAGACCTCCGGGGAGTACTCCTGGAAGTGGACGGAGACGAACCGCCGCGTGGAGTTTGCACCCTTCTATCTGGTGCGAAAGGACGGAACGCGCCTGCGCGTGGAGCCCACCGAAGGCGCCTACCTGGTCGACGATCTCGACCGGAAGATCCGCGTGAAGGACGACTTTCGCACCAAGGTCGCGGAGCTCGTCGAAGGCGAGTACGTGTGGATCGCCGGCGTCGTTACCGAGGGGCCCGACCCGGAATCGCGCGAGGGGCGGGGCTATCGCGGCGCGGGGATGGGGAAGATCTTGCGCGCGCCACGCGCCCGGCCGCTCCTGATCTCCTCCGAGCCTTTGGGCGCCCGGTATTCGCAGCGAGCGCGCTTTCACGCGCGGTTCGCCGCTGGGCTTTTGCTGGTGCTCGCGGCTTGCGCCGCGATGGTCGCGCCCTACGCCGACCGAGTGCTGGGCACCACGTACCGGGGAGCCATCACGCACGTCGTCGAGCTCCACGACGAGGACGGCCACCCCAGCGGCTACGACACCGACGTGGAGGGCTCCTTTCCCAAGGTCACCAGCACGTTGAAGACCGAGAACGCCGAGGGCGTCGTGGCCGACGTGCGCGTGGGGCGATTCTCGCGACAGATCGGCGCGCGCGCCACGATGCACCTCTTCTATCCGCCGTTCGCGTTCATCCTCGCGGCCATCGCGGCCATCGCCTACCGCATCCGCGCCGGGCAGACGCTGCCGTGGTACCGGCGAAAGCTCGTGGAGAGCGGCTCCGGAAAGCTCGCGGACAACCGCTAGGGGGAACATCCGGGCGGTCCGGCTGTCGGTGGGGGGATGGCTCCTTTTTCGCGATTTTCCGGCCTGCGCGCAGCCTTGGCCCTGGGAACCGCATGCACCCTCGCTGCCCCCGCAGCCCACGGCGCCGATCCCGGCGCGGATGCGGCAGCGGAGCGCGCCGAGCAGAACGCCCGCGTGCGCTGCGACGACCATGCAG